>NZ_JBNFNZ010000045.1:0-10034 GCF_057364525.1 Aeromicrobium sp. PFPM2_SD2 | reverse complement strand
CCCCGCCGGCCGCGCCCCACGCCTCGGGTCCGGGCGGAGGTCGAGCGCGTCACGATGCGCGGCGCGCCGCCCGCCACGGCCAAGAACATGGACGAGAGCCTCACCGTCCCGACCGCGACGAGCGTCCGCTCCGTGCCGGTCAAGCTGCTCTTCGACCAGCGCACCGTCATCAACAACCACCTCGCCCGTGCCCGCGGCGGCAAGGTCTCCTTCACGCACCTCATCGGCTACGCCGTGGTGCGCGCCGCCGCCCGCATGCCCGAGATGAACACCGGCTACGCGACGGACGAGAAGGGCAAGCCGGTCCAGCTCAACCCCGAGCACGTCAACTTCGGCCTGGCCATCGACGTCCCCAAGCCCGACGGCAGCCGTCAGCTCCTGGTGCCCTCGATCAAGGCCGCCGAGACGATGAGCTTCGCCCAGTTCTGGGCGGCGTACGAGACGCTCGTCAAGAAGGCCCGCGACGGCAAGCTGGAGGTCTCGGACTTCCAGGGCACGACGATCAGCCTCACCAACCCCGGCGGCATCGGCACCAACCACTCGGTGCCGCGGCTCATGTCGGGCCAGGGCGCCATCATCGGCGTCGGCTCGATGAACTACCCGGCCGAGTTCGAGGGCGCGTCCGAGCACACGATCACGCAGCTGGCCGTGTCGAAGATGATGACGCTGACCTCGACCTACGACCACCGCGTCATCCAGGGCGCGCAGTCCGGCGAGTTCCTCAAGGTCATCCACCAGCTGCTGCTGGGCGCCGACGGCTTCTACGACGAGATCTTCGCGTCGCTGCGCATCCCCTACGAGCCCATCCGCTGGGCCCAGGACATCGCGGTGCGTCACGACGACGACATCGACCGCCAGGCGCGCGTGCTCGAGCTCATCCACGCCTTCCGCGTGCGCGGCCACCTCATGGCCGACACCAACCCGCTGGAGTACCGCCAGCGCACGCACCCGGACCTCGACACCGCGTCGCACGGCCTCACGCTGTGGGACCTGGACCGCGAGTTCCCGACCGGCCCGAGCTTCGGCGGCGACCGCCGCTACATGAAGCTGCGCGACATCCTCGGCGTCCTGCGCGACGCCTACGCGCGCACCATCGGCGTCGAGTACATGTACATCGAGGACCCGGCCGAGCGTCGCTGGTTCCAGGAGCGGCTCGAGGCCGGCTACACCAAGCCGCCGCGCGAGGAGCAGCTGCGCATCCTGGACAAGCTCAACCAGGCCGAGGCGTTCGAGACGTTCCTGCAGACGAAGTTCGTCGGCCAGAAGCGCTTCAGCCTCGAGGGCGGCGAGACCGCCATCCCGCTGCTGGACGAGATCTGCGAGGCCGCGGCCGCGGACCACCTCGAGGAGGTCTGCATCGGCATGGCCCACCGCGGACGCCTCAACGTCCTGGTGAACATCGCCGGCAAGAGCCCCGCCCAGGTGTTCCGCGAGTTCGAGGGCAACATCGACCCGCGCACCGTGCAGGGCTCCGGCGACGTCAAGTACCACCTGGGCGTCGAGGGCGAGTTCACCGCCGCCACGGGCGACCGGATCAAGGTCTCCGTGGCTGCGAACCCGTCGCACCTGGAGGTCGTCGACCCGGTGCTGGAGGGCATCACCCGGGCCAAGCAGGACCGGCTCAACCGCGGTGCCGAGTTCCCCGTGCTCCCGCTGCTCGTCCACGGCGACGCGGCCTTCGCGGGCCAGGGCGTGGTGGCCGAGACGCTGAACCTGTCGCAGCTGCGCGGCTACCGCACCGGCGGCACGATCCACCTGATCATCAACAACCAGGTCGGCTTCACGACGAGCCCGTCGTCGTCGCGCTCCTCGCGCTACAGCACCGACGTGGCCCGCATGATCCAGGCGCCGGTCTTCCACGTGAACGGCGACGACCCCGAGGCCTGCATCCGCGTGGCGCAGCTGGCGTACGAGTACCGCCAGACGTTCCACAAGGACGTCGTCATCGACATGGTCTGCTACCGCCGTCGCGGCCACAACGAGGGCGACGACCCGAGCTTCACCCAGCCGCTGATGTACGACACGATCAACGCCAAGAAGTCGGTGCGCAAGCTCTACACCGAGGCGCTGGTCGGTCGTGGCGACATCACGCTGGAGGAGGCCGAGGCTGCGCTCGCGGACTACCAGGCCAAGCTCGAGCGCAACTTCGCCGAGGTGAAGGAGGCGTCCTCGCACGAGGACCCCGACTACACCCGCACGCCGGACTACCCGGTCAAGCCGGCCGCGAGCGAGCTCGTCACGGCGGTCTCGCCCGAGACGCTCAAGGCGATCGCGGACGCGCACACCAACGTGCCGGACGGCTTCACCGTCCACCCGAAGGTGATGCCGCAGATGCAGCGTCGCGCGCAGTCCATCACGTCCGGCGGCATCGACTGGGGCACCGGCGAGATCCTCGCCCTCGGCTCGCTGCTCATGGAGGGCCGCCCGGTCCGCCTGGCCGGCCAGGACAGCCGCCGCGGCACGTTCTCCTCGCGCTTCGCGACGATGATCGACCGCACCAACGGCGACGAGTGGACGCCGCTGTCGCACCTCAGCGAGGGCCAGGCGCCGTTCTACATCTACGACTCGCTGCTCAGCGAGTACGCCGCGCTCGGCTTCGAGTACGGCTACTCGGTGGCGCGTCCGGAGGCGCTGACCGTCTGGGAGGCGCAGTTCGGCGACTTCGTCAACGGCGCCCAGTCGGTCATCGACGAGTACATCTCGGCCGGCGAGGCCAAGTGGGGCCAGAAGTCCGGCGTCGTGCTGCTGCTGCCGCACGGCTACGAGGGCCAGGGCCCGGACCACTCGTCGGCGCGCATCGAGCGCTTCCTGACGCTGTGCGCCGACGACCACATGACCCTCGCGCAGCCCTCGACGCCCGCGTCGTACTTCCACCTGCTGCGCCGGCACAACCTGGGTGCCGAGCACCGGCCGCTGGTCGTGTTCACGCCCAAGTCGATGCTGCGCAGCAAGGCGGCCGCCTCGCAGCCGGAGGACTTCACCTCCGGCACCTTCCAGCCGGTCGTCGGCGACACCACCGTCGACGCGCAGAAGGTCGAGCGGGTGCTGCTGTGCTCGGGCAAGATCGCCTGGGAGCTGTTCGCCGAGCGCGGCAAGCGCGAGGGCGACAACCCCCGCACCGCGATCGTCCGGGTCGAGCAGCTGTACCCGAACCCGGTCGAGGAGCTCCGTGCCGCGATCGGCGCGTTCCCGAACGCGTCCGAGGTCCGCTGGGTGCAGGACGAGCCGGAGAACCAGGGCCCGTGGCCGCACGTCGCGCTCCACTACGGCGACGCGTTCGACGGCGACGTCACGCCGGTCACCCGTCCGGCGCTCACCGCGCCGTCGGTCGGCCAGCACTCGCGCCACCTGGAGGAGCACAAGTCGCTCATGCAGCAGGCCTTCGCCTGAGCCGAGGACGACGTGTACTTCACCGACCGAGGCATCGAGGAGCTGGAGTCGCGCCGGGGTGACGAGGAGGTCTCCCTGGCGTGGCTCGCCGAGCACCTGCGCGAGTTCGTCGACCTGAACCCCGACTTCGAGGTGCCGATCGAGCGGCTGGCCACCTGGCTGGCGCGGCTCGACGACGACGAGGACTGAGCACGACGAGGGCCCCGCACCGTCCGGTGCGGGGCCCTCGTGCGTGCGGTCAGCGGGTGAGGACGATCTTACCGAACACGTCCCCTGCCGCCACGGCGGCGATGCCCTCGGCGGCGTCCTCCATGGGGATCTCGCGGTCGATGAGCGGACGCACGCCGCTCACGTCGCACAGCTCCACGAGGCGGCCCAGCTCGTCCCGCGTGCCCATGGTCGAGCCGTGCACGCGCATCTGCTGGAAGAAGATGCGGGTCAGCTCGGCCTTGGACGGCGCGTCGCCCGAGGTGGCGCCGCTGATGACGATCGTCCCGCCGGGACGCAGCGACCTGACCGAGTGCGACCACGTGGCCGCGCCGACGGTCTCCATGACCGCGTCGACCTTCACCGGCAGCCGGGCGCCGGACTCGAGCACCTCGTGGGCGCCGAGCTCGAGCGCGCGCTGGCGCTTGGACTCGTCGCGGCTCGTCGCGTAGACCCGGAAGCCCGCGGCCCGGGCCAGCACGATGAGCGCGGTCGCCACGCCGCCCCCGGCGCCCTGGACGAGCACCGAGCCGCCCGGCTGCAGCCCGGACTGGGTGAACAGCATCCGGTAGGCGGTCAGCCAGGCGGTGGGCAGGCAGGCGGCCTCGGCGAACGACATCCCGGCCGGCTTGGGCAGCAGGTTGCGCCGGGGCACGACGACCTTCTCGGCGAACGTGCCCTGGTGCTTCTCCGACAGCAGGGTGCGCCGGGGGTCGAGGGTCTCGTCGCCGCGCCACGACGGGTCGCTGATGACGGCGTGGACGACGACCTCGTTGCCGTCCTCGTCGAGCCCGGCCGCGTCGCAGCCCAGGATCATCGGCAGCGACTCCTCGCGCAGGCCGACGCCGCGCAGGCTCCACACGTCGTGGTGATTGATCGACGCCGCCTTCACCGTCACCTGAACCCAACCATCCGGAGTCCTTGGTTCAGGTCTTTCCCCTACCACCAGCCCGGACAGCGGATCGTCCTGGCTGAACGACTGGGCGTAGACGGCGAGCATGGACGTCCTCTCGGTCGGGTCAGTACGGGCGGCGCGCGAGTCCCTCGCGGCGGGCGGTGTCGGTGACCGCCTTCGCGACCGCCGGGGCGACCCGCGGGTCGAACGGCGACGGGATCACGTACGTCTCGCTCAGATCCTCCCCCACCAGGTCGGCGAGCGCCCGCGCGGCCGCGACCTTCATCTCCTCGGAGATGCCCGTGGCGCGCACGTCGAGCGCGCCGCGGAAGATGCCGGGGAAGACGAGCACGTTGTTGATCTGGTTCGGGAAGTCCGAGCGTCCGGTGGCCACGACGCGGGCGTACCGGTGCGCCACGTCGGGGTGGATCTCGGGGTTCGGGTTGGCCATGGCGAACACGATCGCGTCGTCGGCCATGCGCGCCACGGCCTCCTCCGGCACCGTGCCGCCGGAGACGCCGATGAACACGTCCGCGCCCACCAGGGCGTCCGCGACGCTGCCCGGACGCGCGACGTCGGCGGTCTCCTCGGCCAGCCAGCGCTTCACCTCGGTGAGGTCCTCGCGGCCGGGGTGGATGACGCCCGTGCGGTCGACGACGCTGATCCGGCGGATGCCGACGCGGTGCAGGATCTTGGTGATGGCGACGCCGGCCGCCCCGGCGCCGGAGATGACGACGCGGGTGTGCTCGGGGTCGCGGTCGGTCAGGCGCAGGGCGTTGATGAGCGCGGCGAGCGTGACGACGGCGGTGCCGTGCTGGTCGTCGTGGAAGACCGGGATGTCCAGACGCTCCTTGAGCCGCGCCTCGATCTCGAAGCAGCGCGGCGCGGAGATGTCCTCGAGGTTGATGCCGCCGAAGCTGGGCGCCATCCGCACGACGGTCTCGACGATCTCGTCGACGTCGGTCGTGTCGAGCGCGACCGGGATGCCGTCCACCCCGCCGAACTGCTTGAACAGCACGGCCTTGCCCTCCATCACGGGCATGGACGCGGCCGGGCCGATGTCGCCCAAGCCGAGCACGGCGGTGCCGTCGGTGACGACCGCGACCGTGTTGGAGACCCAGGTCAGCTCGTGCGCGGCCTCGGGGTCTGCGTGGATGGTCTCGCAGACCCGCGCGACGCCCGGCGTGTAGGCCAGGGACAGGTCGTCCGCGCCGGCGAGCGGGACGGTGCAGGAGATCTCCATCTTGCCGCCGCGGTGCAGCGCGTGGACGGGGTCCTCCGGGTCGTAGGAGGCGGTGCTGGCGTCGATGTCGAAGGCAACCATGACGTTCTTTCACGAGGGGACGGGGATGCCGCGGGCCGCGGAGACCGGTCGGGTCTCGACGTCAGCCGGGCGTTCTGCCGTGCGTGCGGGGCGTCAGGTGGGCCCCGGATCTCATTCTGGCACGCGCTCCGCAGCCACCAGGGCACGGGTGGTGGACGGGGCCAGGAGCCCCACGAGCGCCACCAGCGCCGAGATCGCGAGCAGCGGGCTGAGCCACTCCAGGGCGGAGTCGCGCGAGTTCCAGGCCAGGCCCAGCTGGATGAGCTGGGTGGCCACGAGCGGGCCGCGGGCACCGATCCGGTGCTTGAGCAGCAGGACGGCGGCCCAGGCCTGGCCCAGGCCGTACGCCGCGATGAGCCCGGCCGTCGCGTACGCCATGGGGCGGCCGGGCTCGGCCACGACCTCCGCGCCGGCGAAGCCGAGCAGGGCCAGGGCCTCGACGAGGACGACGACGGCGGCGAGCAGGATCACGGCTCCAGCCTAGCCATTCGCTTGTTGTTACAAGCGTGTGACGAAACCGACAGAGGTCGTCATCTCGTAACCCTTGTTTCACCTGGGCGAACTTGGGAACATAACTGATGCTGCTCCCCGGGAACGCACCGGGTCTGGGGCTGGCGAAAACCACGAACTGCGAAGGGTGAGTTTGTCATGGACTGGAGGCACAAGTCTGCCTGCCTCGACGAGGACCCCGAGCTCTTCTTCCCGATCGGCAACACCGGCCCGGCGATCCTCCAGTCGGAGGAGGCCAAGACGGTGTGCCGCCGCTGCGACGTCCGCGAGCAGTGCCTGACCTGGGCGCTCGAGTCCGGTCAGGACCACGGCGTCTGGGGAGGCATGAGCGAGGACGAGCGTCGCGCGCTGAAGCGCCGCAACGCCCGCGCACGCATCAAGACCGCCTGACACGGCACGCGTCGACAGGCCCCGCATCCGGACGGATGCGGGGTCTTCTGCGTCCCCGCCCGCCGGTGGGCGGTGAGCCAGCAACCCTTCGACGTCGGCCCGCCTCGGGAGCGGTGAGCGGCAACCCCTCGACGTCAGCCCGCCTCGGGAGCGGTGAGCGGCAACCCTTCGACGTTGGCCCGCCCCGTGAGCGGTGAGCCGGCAACCGAATGCGACGGCGTATCGGTTGCCGGCTCACCGCTCCGGAGGGGTCGGGTTGCTGGCTCACCGCTCACCGCCCTCGCGGCAGGACGGCTACAGGCTGAGCTCGATCGAGACCGTCGTGCCGGCGCCGCGCCGCGAGTCGAACGACAGCCGTCCGTGCAGCTCGGTCTCGACCAGGGTCGTGACGATCGACAGCCCCAGGCTCGAGCGCGGGTCGAACGTCTCGGGCAGCCCCGTGCCGTCGTCCCCGACGCGGAGCCGCAGCCGGTTGCGGATGCGGTTGACGGCGACGGTCACGCGTCCGGACGAGCGTCCGGCGAAGGCGTGCTCGCCGGCGTTCTGCACGATCTCGGTCAGCACGAGCGCGAGCGGGGTGGCCACCTCGGCCGACACCTGGCCGAACGAGCCGATGCGGTGGCCCTCGACCTCCAGGCTGTCCGCGGTCGCCACCTCCAGCACGGAGCGCAGCAGCTGGTCGGCGACGTCGTCGAACGCCACGGTCTCGTCGAAGGACTGGCTCAGCGTCTCGTGCACGAGCGCGATCGAGCCCACCCGCTGCTCGGCCTCGACCAGGGCGGTGCGGGCCTGCGGGGAGTCCATGCGCCGCGCCTGCAGCCGCAGCAGCGCCGCGACCGTCTGCAGGTTGTTCTTCACCCGGTGGTGGATCTCGCGGATGGTGGCGTCCTTGCTCAGCAGCTCGCGCTCGCGCACCCGCAGCTCGGTGACGTCGCGCAGCAGCACCAGGGCGCCGTCGTGCTCGCCGCCGCGAGACAGCGGGACGACCCGCACGAGCAGCGTCGCCGCCGGGCCTCGACCTCGCCCTCGTCGGGTTGCGCCCGCCGAGCATCGTCAGCGGGGCGGCGTCGGTGCGGCGCGGGCCCACGAGCCCCTGGGTCAGCGCGGCCAGCTCGGTGCCCACCAGGCCGCCGCTCAGGCCGAGACGACGGTAGGCCGACACGGCGTTGGGGCTGGCGTAGGAGACGACCCCGCGCTCGTCCAGGCGCACCATGCCGTCGCCCACGCGCAGGCTGCCGGCCAGCTCGGACTCGGCCTCGCCCGGGAACCGGCCGGCGGTCAGCATCGCCTCGAGGGTCAGCGCCACCTCCAGGTAGGCGTCCTCCAGGCGGCTGGGACGGCGCAGGGCACCGACGTTCGAGCGGTGCTCGACCAGCGCCACGAGCCGGTCGCTGCGGCGCACCGGCACGTACCGCACGGCCACCGGCTCGCCGTCGACCTCGATCTCGTCGACGACGGTCGACGTACGGGCTCGCGGCGGGCGCGGGACGAGGTCGGGGGCGTGCACCGCGGGCACGAAACGTGCCGACGCGCGTCGGTCGAGCGGTCGTGGCGCCGGTCGTCGGGCGGATCTGCGCCGCGGCCCAGTAGCCCTTGGCCTCGGCGTCGCCGACCCACAGGACGAGGTCGCCGAAGCCCAGGTCGGCCAGCAGCTGCCAGTCGGCCACGAGCCGGTGCAGCAGCGCCACGTCGTCGCGGCCCAGGGCGGTCTGGTGGCGGACGATCGTGTCGAGCGAGGGCACGTCGGTCAGCCTAGAGCCCGGTCGGAGCCGCGTGGCACCATGGCGGGGTGTCCGAGGTGTACTGGCAGGCCGTGATGTCCGGCGGCATGACGCTCCCTCGCGACCGGTCCCTCAGCGAGGCCACCGTCGAGCTGGTCCAGCTGCTGGGCTCCACGAACCCCCGCGTCCGCGAGGACGTCGCCTACCCGCTGCTGTCGACCTGGGTCGCGCAGGGGGTCTACGACGAGCTGCTCGGCGGGCTCGGCGACGGGCTGCTGCCCGGGCTGCGCCACCGGCTCGGCCACGACGGCGACCCGTCGGTGCTGCGCCGCTCCTACAGCGCGCTCGTGCTCGCCGAGGTGCTGGCCCGCGACGAGTCCGAGCACCTGCTCCCCCGCACGACCGTCCTCGACTGGGGCGACCAGGCCGCCGGCTGGTTCGTGCGCGAGAACGACCACCGCGGCTGGCTCGGCGACCACGGGTGGGCGCACGCCGTCGCCCACGGCGCCGACCTCGTCGCCGCCCTGGCCCGCTCGCGCCACCTCGGCGCGCTCGAGCTCACCGTGCTGCTCGACGTCGTCGGCGACCGGTTGCTGACCCCCACGCCGTACGTCTGGCGCCACGGCGAGGAGGACCGGCTCGCGTTCGCCGTCATGACGATGCTCCACCGCGACGTCCTCGAGCCGCACCTGGTCGAGGCGTGGCTCAACCGGCTCGGCGCCGGCGTCGTCCACCCGCCGACGCGCGGCCACCAGGACCGCGAGTGGCCCACGCCCGCGGCCCGCAACACGTCCGCGTTCCTGCGCGCCCTGCACCTGCAGCTCGCGCTCGGCGTCCAGGGCCGCTCCGACCTGCGCTCGGACGCCGAGCTGTTCGCGCGTCCCCCGCGGCACCGCGCCGACCTCCTGCTGGCGGTGCTCGACCAGGTGCGCGCCGAGAGCCCCGGCCTGTACCGCGACCCGCCGAAGCGCCCTCGGCACTGACCTACGCCGGGGTAACCTCCGTCACATGACGGACACCGCCGACCAGGCCGAGCAGACCACCCAGCACGCGGGGCAGATCGCCGTCGACGTCGCCCGCGCGCACGGGGTGGAGCACATGTTCACCCTCTCCGGGGCCCACGTGTTCCCGCTGTACGACGGGGCCGTCAAGGCCGACCCGCCGATGCGCATCGTGGACGTGCGCCACGAGCCGTCCGCCGTCTTCGCCGCCGAGGCCGTGGGCAAGCTGACCCGCACGCCGGGCCTGGCCGTGCTCACCGCGGGCCCGGGCGTGACCAACGGCGTCAGCCCGCTCACCCAGGCCTACTTCAGCGGCTCGCCGCTGGTCTGCGTCGGCGGCCGTGCCCCGGCCGGCCGGTGGGGCTCGGGCAGCCTGCAGGAGCTGGACCACCCGCCGATCCTGTCCACCGTCACCAAGTCGGCCCGCACGGCGCACACCGTCGCCGACGTCGGCCCCGCCCTCGACGAGGCGTTCGCCCTGGCCGGGTCGTCGCACCGCGGCCCGACCTTCGTCGACGTGCCCATGGACGAGCTGTTCAACAGCACCAGCACCGGCCGGCGCCGACGCCACGCGCCCCGCGCCGGTCGAGCCCGAC
>NZ_JBNFNZ010000044.1:0-10189 GCF_057364525.1 Aeromicrobium sp. PFPM2_SD2 | reverse complement strand
CCGTCCGCCCGTGTGGTCGTCGTCCCGAGCGTCCCGCTCGCGACGCGCAGGCCACCGAGGCTGCGCCCGCGGCCGAGGCCGCTGCGGCGCCGAGTGGAGAGGCCAGCTGATGCTGATTCCCCGCAGGGTCAAGTACCGCAAGCAGCACCACCCCAAGCGCCGAGGCATGGCCAAGGGTGGGACGCAGCTGGCGTTCGGCGAGTACGGCATCCAGGCCGTCGAGGGTCACTACGTGACCAACCGCCAGATCGAGTCCGCTCGTATCGCCATGACGCGTCACATCAAGCGTGGCGGCAAGGTGTGGATCAACATCTACCCCGACCGTCCCCTGACCAAGAAGCCCGCCGAGACCCGCATGGGCTCGGGCAAGGGCTCGCCCGAGTGGTGGGTCGCCAACGTCAAGCCCGGACGCGTCATGTTCGAGCTGTCCGGCGTCCCGGAGGACGTGGCCCGCGAGGCGATGCGCCGCGCGATCCACAAGCTGCCCATGAAGGCCCGATTCATCACGCGAGAGGGTGATCAGTGATGGCGAACGCCACCACCGCCGCCGACCTGCGTGGCCTGTCGGCCGACGACCTGGCCGAGAAGCTGCGCGAGGCGAAGGAGGAGCTGTTCAACCTGCGCTTCCAGAACGCGACCGGTCAGCTCGAGAACAACGCCCGCCTGCGCACCGTCCGCAAGGACATCGCCCGGATCTACACGGTCCTGCGCGAGCGCGAGCTGGGCATCGTCGAGGACAACGAGGTCTCGGCATGAGCGCGAACAAGAAGGAAGATGCCGTGAACGAGCGGAGCGCCCGCAAGGTCCGTGAGGGCGTCGTGGTCAGCGACAAGATGGACAAGACCGTCGTCGTCAACGTCGAGGACCACGTCAAGCACGCCCTGTACGGCAAGGTCCAGCGCCGTAACACCAAGCTCAAGGCCCACGACGAGACCAACGCCGCCGGCGTCGGCGACCGCGTCCGCATCATGGAGACGCGACCGCTGTCGGCGACCAAGCGCTGGCGCGTCGTCGAGGTCCTCGAGAAGGCCAAGTAGGAGACGATCGATGATTCAGCAGGAGTCGCGACTCAAGGTCGCCGACAACACCGGTGCGAAGGAGATCCTCTGCATCCGTGTGCTCGGCGGCTCCGGCCGGCGCTACGCCGGCATCGGTGACACGATCGTCGCCACCGTCAAGGACGCCATCCCCGGCGGAAACGTCAAGAAGGGTGATGTCGTCAAGGCCGTCATCGTCCGGACCGTGAAGGAGCGCCGTCGTCCCGACGGTTCCTACATCAAGTTCGACGAGAACGCGGCCGTCATCCTGAAGGCCGACGGAGACCCGCGCGGCACGCGCATCTTCGGCCCGGTCGGCCGTGAGCTTCGCGACAAGAAGTTCATGCGCATCATCTCGCTCGCTCCGGAGGTGCTCTGAGATGGCTCTGTCCATCAAGAAGGGTGACCAGGTCAAGGTCATCGCCGGCAAGGACAAGGGTGTCGAGGGCAAGGTCATCGAGGTCCTGACCGACGCGCAGCGCGTCGTCGTCGAGGGCGTCAACCGCGTCAAGAAGCACACCAAGGCCGGCCAGCCCGGCGCCGGCACCACCGGCGGCATCATCACCGCCGAGGCGCCGATCCACGTGTCGAACGTGCAGCTGCTGGTCGACGGCGACGACGGCAAGTCCACCACCCGCGTGGGCTACCGCCGCGACGACGTCACCAAGCGCCGTCCGGACGGCTCGACGTACGAGGCCCAGCGCTCCGTGCGCATCGCCAAGAAGACCGGAAAGGAGATCTGAGCGTGGCCACCACGACTGAGATCCCGCGTCTCAAGGCCCGCTACCGCGAGGAGATCCTCCCCGCGCTGCGCGAGCAGCTCGAGATCAAGAACGTCATGCAGGTCCCCGGCCTGACCAAGATCGTCGTCAACATGGGTGTCGGCGACGCGGCCAAGGACGGCAAGCTGATCGAGGGCGCCGTGCGCGACCTCACCGCGATCACCGGCCAGAAGCCCCAGGTCACCAAGGCCCGCAAGTCCATCGCGCAGTTCAAGCTGCGCGAGGGCATGCCGATCGGCGCGCACGTCACGCTGCGCGGCGACCGCATGTGGGAGTTCCTGGACCGCCTGCTGACGCTCGCGCTCCCGCGCATCCGCGACTTCCGCGGTCTGTCGCCCAAGCAGTTCGACGGCCGGGGCAACTACACGTTCGGTCTCACGGAGCAGGTCATGTTCCACGAGATCGATCAGGACAAGGTCGATCGTCAGCGCGGCATGGACATCACCATCGTCACGACGGCGACCACCGACGAGGAGGGGCGCGCGCTCCTCAAGCTCCTCGGCTTCCCCTACAAGGAGAACTGACATGGCGAAGACTGCCCTCCGGGTCAAGCAGGCCCGCAAGCAGAAGTTCGCGGTGCGCGAGTACACCCGCTGCCAGCGCTGCGGTCGTCCGCGTGCGGTCTTCCGCAAGTTCGGCCTCTGCCGCATCTGCCTTCGCGAGATGGCGCACCGCGGCGAGCTCCCGGGCATCACCAAGAGCTCCTGGTAATCCACCTCTGACGCCGTAGGTCCTCCCACACCGTCCGCTCCGGCGGCTGGGACGGGATGTGAAACCGCGGCAGAACGGAAACACACAGCAATGACAATGACGGACCCGATCGCGGACATGCTCACGCGTGTGCGCAACGGCAACCAGGCGTACCACGACTCCGTGACCATGCCCTACTCCAAGCTGAAGGCCGGCGTCGCCGAGATCCTGAAGAAGGAGGGCTACATCACCGACTTCGCGGTGAAGGAGCCCAGCGAGGGCGAGGTGGGCAAGTCGCTCACCATCACGCTGAAGTACGGCAAGCACCGCGAGCGCTCGATCGCCGGCATCCGCCGCATCAGCAAGCCGGGCCTGCGCGTGTACGCGAAGTCCAACAACCTGCCCAAGGTCCTGGGCGGTCTCGGCGTGGCGATCATCTCCACGTCCCAGGGACTGCTCACCGACCGTGAGGCCAACAGCAAGGGTGTAGGCGGAGAAGTCCTCGCCTACGTCTGGTGAGAGGGGACGTTTCATGTCGCGCATTGGCAAGATCCCCGTTCCCGTGCCCGCGAACGTCACCGTGACGATCGACGGCCAGGACGTCACCGTCAAGGGTCCGAAGGGCGAGCTCTCGCACTCGGTCGCCGAGCCGATCACCGTGGCCCAGGGCCAGGACGGCTCGCTGCTGGTCGAGCGCCCGGACGACGAGCGTCGTAGCAAGGCCCTCCACGGCCTGTCGCGCACGCTCATCAACAACATGGTCGTGGGCGTCACCGACGGCTACGAGAAGAAGCTCGAGATCGTCGGCGTCGGCTACCGCGTGCTGGCCAAGGGCCCGACCGCGATCGAGCTGAACCTCGGCTTCAGCCACTCGGTGCCGATCGAGGCGCCCGAGGGCATCACCTTCACCGTCGAGTCCCCGACCAAGTTCGCGGTCCTCGGCATCGACAAGCAGAAGGTCGGCGAGGTCGCGGCGAACATCCGCAAGCTGCGCAAGCCCGAGCCGTACAAGGGCAAGGGTGTCCGGTACGCCGGCGAGCGCGTCCTGCGCAAGGCCGGAAAGGCTGGTAAGTAACCATGGCGATCTCCATCAAGCACAACAAGACCGTCAAGGGTCGTACCGCGTCGCGCCTGCGTCGCCAGATCCGTGGCCGCAAGAAGCTCAGCGGCTCCGCCGAGCGTCCGCGCCTGGTCGTCACCCGCTCCAGCAAGCACATCGTCGCGCAGGTCGTCAACGACCTCGAGGGCCGCACGCTCGCGTCGGCCTCGACGATGGAGGCGGACCTGCGCTCCTTCGAGGGCGACAAGACGGCCAAGGCCCGCAAGGTCGGCGAGCTCGTCGCCGACCGGGCGAAGGCCGCCGGCGTCGAGACGGTCGTCTTCGACCGCGCCGGCAACAAGTACGCCGGCCGTGTCGCTGCGCTGGCCGACGGCGCCCGCGAGAAGGGGCTGACGTTCTGATGACCGGCTGCACGAACACGACTGACCAGAGGAGTGCCTCATGAGCGGAACCCAGCGTCGAGGCGGCGGCGATCGCCGCGGCGGACGCGGCGGAGACCGCAACGCCGAGAAGTCCAACTACATCGAGAAGGTCGTCACGATCAACCGTGTCGCCAAGGTCGTGAAGGGCGGTCGTCGCTTCAGCTTCACCGCTCTCGTGATCGTCGGCGACGGTGACGGCATGGTCGGTGTCGGCTACGGCAAGGCCAAGGAAGTCCCCACGGCCATCGCCAAGGGTGTCGAGGAGGCGAAGAAGAACTTCTTCCGCGTCCCGCGCATCCAGGGCACCATCCCGCACCCGGTGCAGGGCGAGAAGGCGGCCGGTGTCGTCTTCCTGCGTCCGGCCTCGCCCGGTACCGGCGTCATCGCCGGTGGTCCGGTGCGCGCGGTGCTGGAGGCCGCGGGCGTCCACGACATCCTGAGCAAGTCGCTCGGCTCGTCGAACGCGATCAACATCGTCCACGCGACGGTGGAGGCGCTGAAGTCGCTCGAGTCGCCCGAGACCGTGGCTTCGCGCCGTGGCCTCGAGGTCGAGCAGGTCGCCCCGGCGGCCCTGCTCAAGGCCGGCAAGGAGCCCTCGGCTCCGGCGGAGGTGACGGTCTGATGACCAAGCTGCAGGTCACCCAGGTCAAGTCGGGCATCGGTCGCCAGCAGAACCAGCGTCACACGCTGCGCTCGCTGGGCCTCAAGCGCATCGGCGACGTCAGCGTCGTCGAGGACCGCCCCGAGATCCGCGGGATGATCAACACCATCCCGCACCTCGTCACCGTCGAGGAGGTCGACTGACATGACGCTCAAGCTCCACCACCTGCGTCCTGCTCCCGGCGCCAAGACCGCGAAGACCCGTGTGGGTCGCGGTGAGGGCTCCAAGGGCAAGACCGCCGGCCGCGGCACCAAGGGCACCGGTGCCCGCTACCAGGTGCCCGTCGGCTTCGAGGGCGGCCAGATCCCGATCCACATGCGTCTCCCCAAGCTGAAGGGCTTCAAGAACCCCTTCCGCGAGGAGTACCAGGTCGTGAACCTGGACCGCATCTCCGAGCTGTTCCCCGAGGGCGGCGCGATCGACGTCGACGCGCTCGTGGCAGCCGGTGCCGTGCGCAAGGGCCACAAGGTCAAGGTGCTCGGCCAGGGCGACCTGACCGTCAAGGTCCAGGTCACCGCGCACAAGTTCTCGGCCTCGGCCAAGGACAAGATCGAGGCCGCCGGAGGCAGCACCTCCGAGGTGTGAATCCGTCACAGGATCCGCCGGGACCCCACGGGAGTCCCGGCGGATTTTGTGTCTTGTTAGAGTCTGCGAGGCGGGTCTGCCGCCCGCCCGTCCAGGTCCGCCCGGGGAACGCCCCGGGCACACGAGGAGGAAGTCGTGCTCAGCGCCTTCGCCAACGCGTTCAAGACGCCCGAGCTGCGCCGCAAGATGCTGTTCGTGCTGGGCATCCTGGTGCTCTTCCGCCTGGGCTCGACGGTGCCCGCGCCGGGCATCAACGTGCCGAACGTCCAGCAGTGCGTCGACCTCGCGTCGTCCGGTGACAACAGCAGCCTGTTCGCGCTGATCAACGTCTTCTCCGGTGGAGCGCTGCTCCAGCTGACGGTCTTCGCGCTCGGCATCATGCCGTACATCACCGCCAGCATCATCCTTCAGCTGCTCGTCGTGGTCATCCCGCGACTGGAGGCGCTGAAGAAGGAGGGCCAGTCCGGCCAGGCGAAGATCACGCAGTACACCCGCTACCTGACGCTGGGCCTGGCCGTGCTCCAGGCGACCGGCATCGTGGCGCTCGCCCGCAGCGGCCAGCTCTTCGGCGGCATCGACTGCGGCGCCCTGCTCTACCGCGAGGACAGCATCCTGTCCTTCCTGCTCATCGTCCTGACGATGGTCGCCGGCACCTCGGTGATCATGTGGTTCGGCGAGCTCATCACCGACCGCGGCGTCGGCAACGGCATGTCGCTGCTGATCTTCACCCAGGTCGTCGCGACCTTCCCCGGCGCCATGTGGCAGATCAAGCAGACCAACGGCTGGACGACGTTCACGATCGTCTGCCTGGTCGGCCTCGTCGTCGTCGCCGGCGTCATCTTCATCGAGCAGGCCCAGCGCCGCATCCCGGTGCAGTACGCCAAGCGCATGGTCGGACGCCGCATGTTCGGCGGCTCGTCGACCTACATCCCGCTGAAGGTGAACCAGGCCGGCATCATCCCGGTCATCTTCGCCTCGAGCCTCATGTACCTGCCGGCCCTGGCCGCCCAGTTCAACCAGGACAAGGGCTGGGCGAAGTGGGTCCAGGACAACTTCGTCAAGGGCGACCACCCGATCTACATGGCCACGTTCGTGGTGCTGATCGTCTTCTTCGCCTACTTCTACGTCTCGATCACCTTCAACCCGGAGGAGATCGCCGACAACATGAAGAAGTACGGCGGCTTCATCCCGGGCATCCGCGCCGACGTCCGACGCAGGAGTACCTGGCCTACGTCCTGAGCCGCATCACCGCCCCGGGCGCCGCGTACCTGGCCCTCATCTCGCTCATCCCGATGATCGCCGTGGCCGTGTTGGGTGCCAGCCAGAACTTCCCGTTCGGCGGCACCACGATCCTCATCATCGTCGGCGTCGGCCTGGACACGGTGAAGCAGATCGAGAGCCAGCTCCAGCAGCGCAACTACGAAGGGTTCCTGCGGTAATGCGACTCCTCATCATGGGCCCGCCCGGTGCGGGCAAGGGCACGCAGGCCGTGCAGCTCGCCGAGCGCCTCGGCGCCGCGCACATCTCGACCGGCGACATCTTCCGGGCGAACGTGTCCCAGCAGACCGAGCTCGGCCGCACCGCGCAGCGCTACATGGACGCCGGCGAGTACGTGCCCGACGAGGTCACCAACGCCATGGTGAAGGACCGTCTGGCCCAGCCGGACGCGCAGGCCGGCTTCATCCTCGACGGCTACCCGCGCACGACCGACCAGGTCGCCACGCTCGACGCGATCCTGGACGAGCTCGGCTCGGGCCTGGACGCCGTGCTCTCGCTCAAGGTGGACTCCGAGGAGCTCATCGCGCGCCTGCTCAAGCGGGCGCAGGACAGCGGCCGCTCCGACGACACCGAGGACGTCATCCGTCACCGCCAGGAGGTGTACGTCAAGGAGACGTCGCCGCTGCTGGCGGTCTACGCCGAGCGCGGCCTGCTGCGCGAGGTCGACGGCATCGGCACGGTCGACGAGGTCGCCGGGCGCATCCACGCCGCCCTCGGTCGCTGAGCCCCGTGCTGTTCGACCGCGGCGTCGAGCTCAAGACGCCGGCCCAGCTGCGGGTGATGCGCGAGGCCGGCCTGGTCGTCGCCCACACCCTGGCCCGCCT
Source organism: Aeromicrobium sp. PFPM2_SD2 (assembly GCF_057364525.1). Lineage (NCBI taxonomy): Bacteria > Bacillati > Actinomycetota > Actinomycetes > Propionibacteriales > Nocardioidaceae > Aeromicrobium > Aeromicrobium sp. PFPM2_SD2. Next base: position 2,850 of record NZ_JBNFNZ010000044.1, on the reverse strand, counting down.
GCGGGACCAGGTCGCGGCCGGCATGACGACCGGCGACCTGGACGCGATCGCCCGTGACGCCATCGCCGAGATGGGCGCCACCTCGAACTTCCTGGGCTACCACGGGTTCCCCGGCGTCGTCTGCACGTCGGTCAACGACGAGGTCGTCCACGGCATCCCCGGTGACCGCGTGATCGCCGACGGCGACGTCGTCTCGATCGACTGCGGTGCCGTGGTCGACGGCTGGCACGGGGACTCGGCGGTCACCGTCGCGGTGGGGGAGGTGCCCGACGACGTCACCGGGCTGCTGCGGGTCACCGAGCAGGCCATGTGGCACGGCATCGCCGCCGCCCGCGACGGCCGGCGGGTGGGCGACGTCGGCCACGCCGTCCAGTCCTACGTCGCCGAGCAGGGCGACTACGGCATCGTCACCGGCTACACCGGCCACGGCATCGGCACCGCCATGCACCAGCCGCCGGACGTCCCGAACGTCGGCCGCGCCGGCAAGGGCGCGCGGCTCAGGTCGGGCATGGCGATCGCCGTCGAGCCGATGATCACCCTCGGCACCGCGCAGACGCGCACGCTCGAGGACGAGTGGACGGTCGTGACCTTGGACGGCTCGTGGGCCGCGCACTTCGAGCACAGCGTCGCGATCACCGAGGACGGCCTGTGGGTGCTCACGGCGCCCGACGGCGGGCGTGAGGCGCTGGCCGCGCTGGGCGCGCCGTACGCGGGCGACTGACGCTCTCCTTCTCGCACCACGCAGCAGGGCCCGGCACCGCGGTGCCGGGCCCTGCTGGCGTGCGGTCAGCGGACGGTGCCGCTGCGGCCGCTCGTCACGGCGCGCGTCGTGTAGCCGCTCGCGGACACGGTCACGCGGACGCTCAGCCGGTGCCGCCGGTCGGCGGTGGCCACGCGGTACGTCGAGCCGGTCGCGCCCCGGATGACCTTGCCGTCGCGCAGCCACTGGTAGCGGAGGGTGCGCGTGCCCGTGGCGGGCCTGCGGACCGTCACCGTGGCCTTGAGCTTGCCGCGCACCTTCGCCGTGCCCTTGACGGCGACGGACGCGCTGACGGTGCCGCGGGCGACCCGTGCCGTCCACGCCGAGGTGCGGGCGGTGCTCTGGTAGCCCGGCGCCGTCGCCGTGACCCGCACCCGGATGCGCTTGGTCGCCAGCTGCGGCGTCAGCGTGAGGCGCGAGGAGATCGCGCCGCGGATCGCGGAGCCCTCGGCGTACCACTGGTACTGGTACCGGGCGCCCGGCGCCCAGCGCGGGGTGTTGACCGCCAGGTCGCGCCGACGGCGGGCGTGCCACGCAGGACCGGGTTGCCCGAGGTCATCGCGCCGGTCGGCAGCGGGTTGCTCGCCGCCGTGGTGGCGACCGCGTCGCGGTAGCCCGAGCGGCTGGCCGTCACCTGGACGCTGAGCCGCTTGCCCAGGAACCCGGGCGTCGGCGTGAACGTCTCGCTCGTGGCCCCGCGGATCGCGACCCCGTCGGCGAACCACTGGTAGCGGCGCTCGACGTCGGTGCGCGAGAACGCGTCGTCGCTGAGGCTCAGGCGCGAGCCGACCGCGAGGCGCCCGCGCAGACGCGGCGCGCTGGTGACGGTGAGCTCGCTGAACGGCACCGCGACCGTGGGGGACGAGGCGGTCGTCGGCCGGTAGCCCGTGCGGCTCGCGGTGACCGAGACCGACAGCGAGGTGCCCGCCACCGACCCCGGGATGGTGAGCGACGCGCTGGTGGCGCCGGGGATCGGCCTGCCGTCGGACATCCACTGGTAGCGGAAGGTGGTGCCGCTGACGTTCCACGTGCCGGGGGAGGCCTTGACGGTGCGGTCGACCAGCTTGGTGCCCGAGTAGGTGGGCCGGGCCGTCGTGGTGGCCAGCGCGCCGGGCAGGACCTTGGCGGCCGCCGAGTAGAGCGTGGACGTCTCGAGCGTGCCGCGCTTGACCACGACCCGGACGGCGAGCGACTTGCCCAGCTCGGCCTCGGTCGGCGTGTACGTGCGGGTGCCGGCGCCGGAGATGGACTTGCCGTCGGCCTGCCAGCGGTAGGTGATCTGGTCGGCCTTGACCGACGGGTCGAGCTTGACCGCGGCGGTGCTGACCGCGCCGCCGACCTTGACGGTGCCGGACACGGTGGGCTTGGCGACCGCCGGGAGGCTCAGCACCAGGAAGTCGGTGGGCCAGCGCGCGGTGTCGGTGCGCGCGATGCGGCGCCAGCGCAGCACCGGGCCGCCCCAGCTGGACTCGGAGATGGTGATCGACTTCGAGTCGACCTTCTCGACGTACGCCACGTGGCCGGCGCTGCCCTGGTAGGGCCACCAGGCCACGGCTCCGGGCACCGGCGTGCTCGTGCGGTACGTCGGCAGGGCGGTGCCCCAGTTCTTGGCGTTGCCGCTGCCGCTCCACGGACGGGTCGTGGGCAGCCCCTGGTGGGTGATGAGGCGGTACGCGACGTAGTTGGTGCAGTTCGCGCCGCTGAACATGTTCCAGTACATCCGCCCCTTCGCCGCGTCGTAGCCCGCGTCGGAGTAGCCGGCCTTCTTGCAGGCGGCGACGTGGGTGCACAGGGTGGCGGACGTCGTGGCGGCGGTGCTCGGTGCGGCGGACAGCACGGAGGCGGTCAGGACCGCTAGCACCAGGGCGACGACTCGGGAACGCGACACGCCGAGAGGGTACACGAAAAATCTCAACCTGGAATCGAGAGTTGTGACGGATGTGACGGGTGGGACCTCGCCCGTACCCGTTCCCATCGGCCGCCACGGACCCGTCCTGAGCCGTCGCGCGGGCCGGACTCGTCCGGCCGAACGGCCCCGCCGGGGGACCGCGGCGGGCATTAGGGTGCGGCGCGTGAGCGACGACATCACC
>NZ_JBNFNZ010000043.1:0-10321 GCF_057364525.1 Aeromicrobium sp. PFPM2_SD2 | reverse complement strand
GCGCTCACGCGCAGCCGGGGCGAGCTGCGCGCCTGGACGCCCGGGGCCGCCGCACGGCCGCGTTCGCCGGCGTCATGCTCGCGCTGCACTTCGCCACCTGGATCACGGCCCTCACGCTCACGTCCGTGGCGGCGGCGACGGCGCTGGTCGCGACGCAGCTGGTCTGGGTGGTGCTGATCGACCGGCTGCGCGGCACCCCGGTCGCGCGTCCGGTCGTCGTCGGGTCGGCCGTCGCGATCGCCGGCGTGCTGGTCGTCTCGGGCGTCGACCTCTCCGTCTCCGCCGAGGCGCTGGCAGGGGACGTCTGCGCACTGCTCGGCGGCGTGTTCGCGGCGCTGTACCTGGTCGCGGGGGAGTCGGTGCGCCGCTCGCTGTCGACGACCGCGTACACGTTCGTCTGCTACGGCATCTGCGCGCTCGTCCTCGCCGTTGCGTCTGGGGTCGGGCTCGTCCCGCTCGTCGGCTTCAACGCCGAGGACTGGCTGCTCATCCTTGCGGTCACCGTGGTGGCCCAGCTCGGCGGGCACTCGATCTTCAACCACCTGCTGGCGGTCATGAGCCCGACCGTCGTGTCGCTGTTCATCCTGCTCGAGGTGCCCGGGGCGGCCCTGCTGGCCGCGCTGCTGCTGGGCCAGGCCCCGGCCTGGGGCGTCTACGCGGGCCTGGCGCTCATGCTCGTCGGGCTCGCGGTCGTGACCCTCGCCCGGCGGCCGGCGCCCGACGAGGTGCCGCTCGCCGAGTGAGTGTGACCTGGGCCGCACCGCAGGGGAGCCGGACGGGCGATAGCCTGCCCGAGCACCGACCCCTCAGACAGCGGAGGCCCTCGTGGGACGCCTTGTGAGCACCGACGGACTGACCGACATCCAGCAGGAGATCCTCAAGACCGTCCGACAGTTCGTCGACAAGGAGATCATCCCGGTCGCCACCGAGCTGGAGCACAAGGACGAGTACCCGACCGAGATCGTCGAGGGGCTCAAGGAGCTCGGCATCTTCGGCCTCATGATCCCCGAGGAGTACGGCGGGCTCGGCGAGTCGCTGCTGACCTACGCGCTCGTGGTCGAGGAGATCGCGCGCGGCTGGATGAGCGTCTCGGGCGTCATCAACACGCACTTCATCGTGGCCTACATGCTCAAGCAGCACGGCACCGAGGAGCAGAAGCAGAAGTACCTGCCGAGGATGGCCACCGGCGAGGTGCGCGGCGCGTTCTCGATGTCGGAGCCGGCGCTCGGCTCGGACGTCTCGGCGATCACGACCAAGGCCACGCGGACCGACGACGGCTACGAGATCACCGGCCAGAAGATGTGGCTGACCAACGGCGGCTCGTCCAACCTCGTCGCGGTGCTGTGCAAGACGGACGAGGGTGCCGACTCGGTCTACAAGAACATGACGACGTTCCTGGTCGAGAAGGAGCCCGGCTTCGGCGAGACGCCCAGGGCGTCACGGTGCCCGGCAAGATCGACAAGATGGGCTACAAGGGCATCGACACCACCGAGATGATCCTGGAGAAGCACCGCATCTCCGCGGACCAGGTGCTCGGCGGCGAGCCCGGCAAGGGCTTCTACCAGATGATGGACGGCGTCGAGGTGGGCCGCGTCAACGTCGGCGCCCGCGCCGTCGGCATCGCCAACCGCGCCTTCGAGCTCGGCATCGCCTACGCCCAGCAGCGTGAGACGTTCGGCAAGCCGATCGCCCAGCACCAGGCGATCCTGTTCCGGCTGGCCGAGATGGCCACCAAGGTCGAGGCCGCGCACACCATGGTCGTCCGCGCCGCGCGGCTCAAGGACGCCGGCGAGCGCATGGACGTCGAGGCCGGCATGGCCAAGATGCTCGCCTCGGAGTACTGCAACGAGGTCGTCGAGGCGTCCTTCCGCATCCACGGCGGCTACGGCTACTCCAAGGAGTACGAGATCGAGCGGCTGTACCGCGAGGCCGCGTTCATGCTCATCGGCGAGGGCACCTCGGACATCCAGAAGATGATCATCGGGCGCAACCTGCTCAAGCAGTACCAGGCCTGACGCCGCGACGAGGGCCCGGTGGAGCACCCGCTTCCACCGGGCCCTCGTCGTGCCGCGGGGCTACCGTGGCAGCCATGGCTGAGATCTTCTCCCTGCAGTTCCCGCAGTCGCTGGGCACGTTCGAGCACTACGCGGACGCCCAGAGGGCCGTCGACCACCTCGCCGACCACGACTTCCCGGTCGAGAACGTGCTCGTCGTGGGCACCGACCTCAAGCAGGTCGAGCGCATCACCGGCCGGCTCACCTGGGGCCGGGTCATCCTGGCCGGCATCGCGTCCGGCGTCTGGCTGGGCCTGTTCGTCGGCCTGCTCCTGGGGCTGTTCGCCGAGCCGGGCAGCTGGTTCGCCACGGTGCTGAGCGCCGCCGCGTTCGGTGCGGTGTTCGGCGCGGTGTGGGCGGCCATCGGGTACGCCTTCTCGCGCGGCCGCCGCGACTTCAGCTCGGTGCAGCAGATCCGTCCGTCGCGCTACGAGGTGCTGGTCGAGCACAAGCACCTGGCCCGCGCCCAGGAGCTGCTCGTGCAGCTGCCCGGGTACCGCGCCACCGACTTCTGAGCCCGTGTGGGCCGGCCACACGCGTCCGTGAGCCGGGTGCGCCAGGATGACCACGGCACACCCGCGAGCGTGAGGACTTCCATGGGCAAGACGAACCCGGGCAACTACTTCGAGGACTTCACCGTCGGCCAGGTGATCGAGCACGCCACCCCGCGCACGATCACCGAGGGCGACCGCGCCCTGTACGGCGGGCTGTACCCGACCCGGTTCGCCGTCCCGTCCTCGGCCGAGTTCGCCGCGTCCGTGGGCCTGAGCCCCGCGCCGGTCGAGGAGCTGCTCGCCTTCCACGTCGCGTTCGGCAAGACCGTGCCGGACGTGTCGCTGAACGCGGTGGCCAACCTGGGCTACGCCGAGTGCCGCTTCCACCAGCCGGTCGTCCCCGGGGACACGCTGCGCACGCGCTCGGAGGTCATCGGGCTCAAGCAGAACAGCAACGGCCGGACCGGTGTCGTCTACGTCCGCTCGACGGCCACGAACCAGCGCGGCGAGGTCGCGCTGGAGTGGGCCCGCTGGGTGATGGTGCACAAGCGCGACCAGGACGCCCCCGCGCCCGAGACCGTCGTGCCCGACCTGGCGAAGGCCGTCGACCCGGCCGACCTCGTGGTGCCGCAGGGCCTGGACTTCACCCGCTACGACGTCGCCGCCGCCGGCGAGCCGCACCGGTTCGACGACTACGAGGTGGGCGAGAGGATCGACCACGTCGACGGCGTCACGCTCACCGACGCCGAGCACATGCTGGCCACGCGGCTGTGGCAGAACACGGCCAAGGTGCACTTCAACGTCGAGGCCCGGCCGGACGGGCGGCGGCTCGTCTACGGCGGCCACGTCATCTCGATCGCCCGCGCCCTGTCGTTCAACGGCCTGGCCAACGCCCAGCTCGTCGCCGCGATCAACGCCGGCTCGCACACCGCGCCCGCCTTCGCCGGCGACACCGTCTACGCGTGGTCGGAGGTGCTCGACAAGGCCGAGACGTCCGCCCCCGGAGTCGGCGCCCTGCGCCTGCGCCTGGTGGCCACCCGGGGACGGGACGAGTCGATGACCCTGCGCGGCGACGACGGGAAGTACCGCGACGGCGTCCTGCTCGACCTCGACCTGTGGGCGTTCGTGCCGCGATGAGCGCCGAGATCTGGCTGGTGCGCCACGGCGAGACCGAGTGGAGCTCGACCGGCAGGCACACGTCCGTCACCGACCTCGACCTGACGCCGGAGGGCGTCGAGGTCGCCGCGGCGCTGCGTCCCGCGCTGGCGCTGGTGGACTTCGACCACGTGCACAGCAGCCCGCGCCTGCGCGCGCGGCGCACGGCTGAGCTGGCCGGCTTCCCCGACCCGCAGGTCGACGACGACCTGGTCGAGTGGGCCTACGGCGACTACGAGGGCATCACGACGCCCCAGATCCGTGAGCGGGACCCCGGCTGGACGGTGTGGGACGGCGTGACGCCCCAACGGCGAGACGCCCGCCGAGGTCGCGGCGCGGCTCGACCGGGTCGTGGACCGGGCGGTGCGCGAGGGCGGGCGGACGCTCGTGTTCGGGCACAGCCACGCCCTGCGCGTGCTGGCCGCGCGGTGGCTCGGCCTGACGCCGCAGCGGGGCCGCCACTTCTTCCTCAGCACCGCGACGATCTCGGTGCTCGGGGAGGACCGCGGCGAGCGGGTCGTGCGGCACTGGAACGTCTCGCCCGACCAGGCGCGTCCGGGCTCGCTAGCCTGAGTCCCGTGCGCATCGACCTCCACACGCATTCCGACCGGTCCGACGGCACCGACTCGCCCACCGAGCTGATCGAGAACGCCGCGCGCGCGGGGCTCGACGTGGTGGCGCTGACCGACCACGACGCGACGGTGGGCTGGGACGAGGCGCAGCAGGCCGCGGACCGCGTCGGCGTGCGCCTGGTCAAGGGCCTGGAGATCTCGACCGAGCTGCACGGCAAGAGCGTCCACCTGCTCGGCTACGAGGTCGACCCGACGCACGGGCCGCTGCTGGCCGAGCTCCAGCGGGTGCTGGACGGACGCGACAACCGGCTCCCGCTCATCCTGGAGAACCTGGGCCGGCTCGGCATCGACCTCACCGCCGAGGACGTCGCCCGCTGGTCCGGCAACGCCGCGCGCGACGCCCGCACGTCGCCGACGCGCTCGTGGAGAAGGGAGTCGTGGCCAACCGCGACGAAGCCTTCGACCGCTTGCTCAAGCCGGGTCGGCCGGCGTACGTCAACCGCTACGCGGCGCCGCTGCACGAGGCGGTGCGGCTCGTGCAGGACGCCGGCGGCGTCGCCGTCGTCGCCCACCCGTGGTCGCGTGGCAGCGACCGGGTGATGACCCCCGAGGCGATCGCCGAGCTGGCCGGTCTCGGGCTGGCCGGGCTCGAGGTCGACCACAACGACCACACGCCCGAGCAGCGCGAGCGGCTGCGCGCGATCGCCGCCGAGCTCGACCTCGCGGTCACCGGTTCCAGCGACTACCACGGCACCGGCAAGATCGACTTCCCGCTCGGCTGCCACACGACCGCCCCCGAGCAGCTCGAGCGCCTGCTGCCGGACGTCCTCGCGTGAGGGTCTCGGCGAACCAGCAGCGTCTCGCGATGAACCTGTGGCCGACCTACCGGTTCGCGGGCATCCGCATCGAGCGCATCGCCCCGGACTGGACCGAGGTGGACGTCCGCCTGCGCGTCCGCGGCCTGGCCCGCAACGCCGTCGGCACCGCGTTCGGCGGCTCGCTGTTCGCGATGGGCGACCCGTTCCTCATGCTGATGGCGATGAAGCAGCTCGGTCCCGAGTACGTCGTGTGGGACAAGCAGGCCGCGATCGACTTCGTGAAGCCCGGACGCGGCACGGTGCGCGGCCACTTCGCGCTCGGTCCGGAGGACGTCGCGCTCATGCGGGAGGCGACCGCCGACGGCAGCAAGCACCTGCCCTGGTTCGAGGACGTCCTGACCGACGAGTCCGGCGACGTGGTGGCCCGGCTCCGACGCCAGCTGTACGTCCGCCGCAAGCGCTGAGCCGTCCGGTGGCCCCGCCCGGGTGCACGCTGGGGGCATGGCCTACGACACCGAGCTCGCCGAGCGGGTGCGCCAGCTCGTCTGCTTCGAGCCGGGCACGTCCGAGAAGGCGATGTTCGGCGGCCTGGCGTTCCTGGTGAACGGCAACATGGCCGTCGCGGTCAGCGGGCAGGGTGGGCTCATGCTGCGCGTGCCGCCCGAGCACACCGACGAGGTGACGGTGCTGCCGCACGCCGGGCCGATGGTCATGAGCGGACGGCCGACCCGCGGGTGGGTGCGGGTCGACGCCGCCGGCTGCGAGGACGACGCCGAGCTCGAAGGCGTGGGTCGCGCGCGGGCTCGACCACGCCCGCAGCCTCCCGCCGAAGGAGTAGGCCGGGCCCACGGACGGTCCCGGGCTCCTACACTGCACCGGTGGGACTGATGGCTCGGGTGACGCTGCGAGCGTTGGCGTGGAGCGCGGTCGTCGGCACTGTGGCCGGGACCGCGACCGTCGTCCTGCTGGTGCTGTTCAACGGCGCCGACGGGGACGTGCTGGACCTCCTGGCCCTGTGGGCATGGGGCCTGGTGGTCGGAGCCGGGAGCGGCATCGCGCTCGGCACACCGGCCGGTCCGGCGGTGGCGGCTGCACTGCACTGGTCGCCGGCGCGTCCCGCGGGCGCCGTGGCGGTGCTGGCCGGCCTGGCGACCGTGGCGGCATGGACGACCCTCCTGCTCCTAGCCCTGGGGTGGGGACCGATCGCGGCCGCCTACGGCGCGTGGGCGGTCGTCCCTGCCTTCGGTCCTGTGGTCGCGACCGTGCGCCGCGAGCGGCGACGGGCGACCGTCAGCCGGTGACGCCGAACTGCTCGACCTTGATCGCGTCCGCGCGCATGCCCGACTCCTGCAGCAGCCGCGTCGCGTAGGTCGCGAAGCCCGGGGACCCGCAGACGTACGCCACCTCGGCCTTCTCGACCAGCGGCGCCACCTCGTCGGGGTAGGGCGGGGACGCGACGCGGTCGCCTAGGTTCTCGCGGGTCAGGGCGGTGAACGCGCCGTGCCGGTGCAGCTCGTCGAAGTAGGGCAGCTCCGTACGGGAGCGACCCACCGCGACCAGGCTCAGCCGGTCGTCCAGGCCGCGCCGACGGGCGTACCGCTGCATCGAGACGAACGGGACGACGCCCGTGCCGCCGCCGACGCAGATCGCCCGCTCCTCGCCCTCCCAGACGAAGTAGCCGCCGATCGGGCCGCGCAGCTCGAAGACGTCGCCGACCTCGGCGACGTCGTGCAGGTGGCCGGAGACCTCGCCGCCGGGCATGAGCTCGACGGCCAGCTCGAGCAGCGGGTCGTCCGGGTCGGACGCGACCGAGTACGAGCGCTGGGCGGTGTAGTCGTCGGGGGCGCGCAGGCGCACGACGTAGTGCTGGCCGGGCAGGTGGTCGACGCGGTCCTCGACGTGCAGGCGCAGGCGGACCAGCCGCTCGCTGGGCTGGTCCTTCTCGATGAGGCGGCCGGTCGTCCAGCCGCCGGTGGGCGGGGCGCTCACGGATCTCCTTGGTAGCGCTGCTCGAGCCACGGGTCGCCGCGGTCGTGGTAGCCGTTGCGCTCCCAGAAGCCGGGCTGGTCCTTCGCCAGCAGCTCCAGACGGGTGACCCACTTCGCCGACTTCCAGAAGTACAGGTGCGGGACGACGAGCCGGGCGGGCCCGCCGTGGTCGGGCGTCAGCGGCTTCCCGTCGGCCTCCCACGCGACCCACGCCTTGCCGCCGGTGACGTCCTCGAGCGGGAGGTTGGTCGTGTAGCCGGTGGTCGAGTGCGCCAGGACGTACGCGGCCTCGGGCAGCGGGCCGGCCGCCTCCAGGAGGGTGTCGACGCTGACGCCGGAGAAGCTCATGTCCAGGCGCGACCACGTGGTCACGCAGTGGATGTCGCCGACGTAGGTGGAGGCGGGCAGCTCGTGCGCCTCGTCCCACGTCCAGGTGGTCGACCGCTCGACCAGGCCGTCGACCGTGATCGTCCAGGCCTCGGGGCGCAGGTGCGGGGTGACCTCCGCGGTCAGGGTGGGCCACGACGACCCGGCGTCGTACTGGCCGGGGGCAGGCGGTCGGGACGCTCGGGGCGGCGCCGGCCGGTGAAGCCTCGGGTCACGGGCATGCGTCCACCCTAGGCGCCTCCCCGTCCGGGCTCACCTCGACGCAGCGCTGCCGAGATGTGTGAGGAAATGCACCGGTGCGGGCGCCGACGCGGTGCATTCCTTCACACATCTCGGGGGAGCCAGGCTCGGGTGAGGGACGCTCAGTGGTCGGCGAGGAAGGGGAGCCAGGCCTCGGCAAGGCCCTCGGGGTTCTCGATCGCGGGGGAGTGGGCGCTGTCGGGGACCACGTGCGCCTGCGTCCCGTAGCGGCGGGCCATCTCGTCCTGGACGTCGAACGCCCAGGCGTCGTCGTCCGCGCCGCGCCCGACCCACACCGGCAGGCCCGAGCGCTGCGCCGCCTCGACGAGGTCGGGGGCCTCGAGCAGGTGCACGGTCACCGCGCGCAACGACGCCACCGCGTTCGAGAGGAACTTGCGGCGGGTGAACTCCTCGACGTCGGCGGGCTGGTCGACGCGTCCGCGCGCGGCCTGCAGCTGCTCGTAGACCTCGGGCAGAGTGTCGCGGTCGAGCACCTCGACCAGGTGCGACAGCGGACGGTCGGGGGACTCGCCGAGCGCCCCGGGACCGGTGCACAGCAGCGACAGCGAGCGCCACGCGTCCGGACGCGCGGCCGCCGCCGTCTGGGCCACCAGGCCGCCGAAGGAGTGCCCCAGCAGGTGGACGGGCCCGGCGCCGGCCGACTCGGCCACGGCGACGGCGTCCTCGGCGTAGCCGGCCAGCGAGTAGTCGTCCTCAGGCAGTCCGGTGGTCTCCAGCTGGCCGCGCTGGTCGTAGGCGGTGGCGCTGAAGCCGGCGGCCCGCAGCAGCGGCAGCAGGGGCGCGAAGTCCTCCTTGCTGCCGGTCCAGCCGGGCACGAGGACGGCGTGGGCCCGCGGGACGTCCTCGGGCTCGGTCGACAGCGCGGCGAACGTGCCCCGCGCGGTGGCCAGCGACACCGGGACGACGTGCTCGGGCAGGCGCAGCGTGCGGGGCGTGCTCACCGGCCCCTCCGCGCGACGCGGGCGACGATCGGGGCAGGCATGTGGCGGGCGAGGGCGCCGAGCACCTTGTAGCGCCAGGACGGCACGGAGACCGCCTTGCCCTTGTCGAGGTCGGCGAGCGACTCGGTGACGACCTTCGGCGCCTTCAGCCACATCCAGCGCGGGACGGTGCTGATGTCGGCGCCCATGCGCTGGTGGAACTCGGTGCGCACGAAGCCGGGGCAGACCGCGGTGACCTGCAGGCCGGCGTCGGCGTACTGCCAGCTCATCCAGCGGGTCAGGTTCAGCAGCCACGCCTTGTGGGCCGAGTAGGCGCCGCGCGGGGTCCACGCCGCCACGCTGCACACGTTGAGGACCTGCCCGCGGCCGCGTCCGGTCATCGCCTTGATCGCCGCGTCGCTGAGGTGCATGGGCGCGCGCACGAGCAGGTCGAGCTGGCGGTCCTCGTCGGCGACGTCGGTGGTGCCGAACCACCCGGTCAGCGACGCGCCGGCGTTGTTGACCAGCAGGTCGACCGGACGCGCGTTCGAGCCGACCAGGCCGGCGGCGACGTCGATGCCCTCGGGCGTCGACAGGTCGGCCGCCTGGACGTCCACCTCCACCCGGTGCGCGGCGCGAAGCTCGGCGGCCAGGGCGTCGAGGCGCTGCTGGTCGCGGGAGACGAGGACGAGGTCGTAGCCGCGCCGGGCGAGCTCCTGGGCGTAGGCGCGACCGAGGCCGGCCGTCGGGCCGGTGACGAGAGCACGGGGCATGGGCTCAGCATGCCACGGCGAGACGCGCCTCGCGGAGGGCCTCGCGATGGCATGCTGAGGCCATGACGACGACGCTCGCGGTGGCCAACCAGAAGGGCGGCGTCGGCAAGACCACGACGGTCGCCTCGCTCGGCGCGGCGCTCACCGAGCGGGGCCTGCGGGTGCTGCTCGTCGACCTCGACCCGCAGGGCGGCCTGACCTTCTCGCTGGGCATCGACCCCGAGGACGTCGAGGTCACCGTCGGCGACGTGCTGCTCGGACACCGGCCGGTCACCGACGCCGTCGTCGTGACCGACGAGGGCGTGCACCTGCTGCCGTCCAACATCACCCTCACCCGGGCCGAGGAGCAGCTGGTGAGCCGCACCGGCCGCGAGCGCCGGCTGGCGGTGGCGCTGGACGTCGTGGCGGCCGACTACGACTGGATCCTGGTCGACTGCCCGCCCACGCTCGGCGTCCTCACCGTCGGCGCGCTGGCCGCCGCCGACGAGGTGCTCGTCCCGCTGCAGTGCGAGACCCTGTCGCACCGCGGCGTGGGGCAGCTGCTCGACACCATCCACGACGTCCAGCAGCTCGTGAACCCCCGCCTGCGCGTGCTCGGCGTGCTGCCCACCGCCTACGACGGACGCACGCGGCACGCCCGCGCCGTGCTCGACACGATCGGCGAGACGTACGGCCTGTCGGTGCTGGAGCCGGCGATCCCCAAGTCCGTGCGCTTCGCCGAGGCCCCGGCGATCGGACGGTCGCTACTCGGCACCGCGCCGCGGCACAAGGGCGCGGTCGCCTACCGCGAGGTCGCCGCCCGCCTCGTCGGCTGACCGGTCCCCGACGCACCGCAGCCCGGACGCACGAGGTGCGTCCGGGCTGCGTCGTGGTGCGGGGTGCGGCTACTCGGCCGAGCC
>NZ_JBNFNZ010000042.1:0-10576 GCF_057364525.1 Aeromicrobium sp. PFPM2_SD2 | reverse complement strand
CCTGGGTTGAGGCGATGAAGCCGCCGGGCCAGACCTCGGACGCGGCCCACGGCTCGAGCGCCTCCGGCGGTCGATCGGCTCCAGCGCGGAGCCGGCGACGGCGCTCGTGTCGCCCGGTTGCAGCAGCCAGGCGCGCAGCCGCACCGCGTCACGTCCGCCCTGGGACATCGTCGCCTCGACCAGCTCGATCGTGCGTCCGGGCCGGACGACCTCGACCCGCACGTCCACGTCGGCGACCGGCATCGTGCCGAGGATGTCGAACGACAGCCGCGACGCCACGAGGCCGTCGTCCCGCCGGGCGTCGCGGTGCTGCTCCACGACGTGGGTCAGCAGCCCCAGCGCGGGGGCGACGTGCTGCTCGTCGGTGCGCCAGGCGCCGCCGGTGTGCTCGGTCGCCCGCCAGGTCCGCTCGTCCAGCCGCTCGAAGTAGCTCATCGCCCCCGAGACTGCCGCACGGGCGACCGGGGACGACGCGCGGGTCAGCTCCAGGTCCAGGTGGTCATGACGCTCTCGGCCAGCTCGGCCTGGTCGGCCTCGGGCGTGGCCTGCGGGAAGGAGAACGTCACGATCCAGCCGGCGTCGTCGCGGCTGAGGAAGTACTGGCGGGTGCGGTAGGAGACGCCGTTCTGCGACGCCAGGGCGGTCACGACGCCGGCCTCCTTGCCGTCGACCACGAACGGGTCGTGCTGCTCGACCTCCTGGAAGCCGCTCGCCTCCAGCTGCGGCACGGTGGCCTCGACGACCTGGCCGACCGGTCGTCCCTGGCCCAGGCCGGGCTCGGGCAGGACGTTGAGGTTGGTGGCGAAGCCGTCCTGCGCGTCCGGCGCGGAGTAGGCGACCTCCGGCGAGAAGCCGGGGATGCGGTCGGTGATGTCGGTCCAGCCCTCGGGGACGGTGAAGGTGTAGTCGTCGGTGCCGGCCTCCTCACCCGTCGCGGCCTCGGCCGACGGGGAGCCCGAGGCGGACGTCCGCGCGCCGGCGTCCGCGTCGTCACCGCCTCCGCAGGCGGCCAGGGCGAGGCGTCGCGGCCAGGCGACGGCGACGGAACGGGGACGCAGGGGGAGGCGGTTCATGGCCCCGACCGTAGGGGCGCCCGGCCGGTCCCGCCCGCCCAGACGCGGGCGAAGATCGTCCCGCAGACCGGGAATGTGAACGGCGTGGACGAAGTTGATAAAGTCAGACTCAAGTCAGTTGACGCGAGTCCGGCAACGACTTCACAGACCTAACGCACCACCCGATCCGCAGGAGGAACACACCATGGCACGTGCCGTCGGAATCGACCTGGGTACGACCAACTCGGTCGTCGCCGTGCTCGAGGGCGGCGAGCCCACCGTCATCGCCAACGCCGAGGGCGCGCGCACCACGCCGTCCGTCGTCGCGTTCGCCAAGGACGGCGAGGTCCTGGCCGGCGAGGTCGCCAAGCGCCAGGGCGTCACCAACAACGACCGGACCTTCCGCTCGGTCAAGCGCCACATGGGCAGCGACTGGAAGACCGAGGTGGACGGCAAGACGTTCACCCCGCAGCAGATCTCCGCCTTCGTGCTGCAGAAGCTCAAGCGCGACGCCGAGGCCTACCTGGGCGAGCCGGTCACCGACGCGGTCATCACCGTGCCGGCCTACTTCAACGACCACCAGCGCCAGGCGACCAAGGAGGCCGGCGAGATCGCGGGCCTCAACGTCAGCCGCATCATCAACGAGCCCACCGCGGCCGCGCTCGCGTACGGCCTGGACAAGGGCGAGACCGAGCAGACCATCCTGGTCTTCGACCTGGGCGGCGGCACGTTCGACGTCTCGCTGCTGGAGATCGGCGACGGCGTCATCGAGGTCAAGGCGACCAGCGGCGACAACCACCTCGGTGGTGACGACTGGGACAACGCGGTCACCGACTGGATCGTCGGCGCCTTCAAGGCCAAGACCGGCATCGACCTGACCAAGGACAAGATGGCCATGCCGCGCATCCGCGAGGCGGCCGAGCGCGCCAAGATCGAGCTCTCCAGCTCGTCCTCGACGTCGATCAACCTGCCCTACATCACGGTCGACGCCGACAAGAACCCGCTGTTCCTGGACGAGACGCTGACCGCGCGGAGTTCGAGAAGATCACCGCCGACCTGCTCGAGCGCACCAAGGCGCCGTTCCACAACGTCATCAAGGACGCCGGCATCAAGGTCTCCGACATCGACCACGTGGTCATGGTCGGCGGCTCGACCCGCATGCCCGCCGTCTCCGAGCTGGTCAAGCAGCTCACCGGCGGCAAGGAGCCCAACAAGGGCGTCAACCCCGACGAGGTCGTCGCCGTGGGCGCCAGCCTCCAGGCCGGCGTGCTCAAGGGCGAGGTCAAGGACGTCCTGCTGCTCGACGTCACCCCGCTGTCCCTCGGCATCGAGACCAAGGGCGGCATCATGACCAAGCTGATCGAGCGCAACACCACGATCCCGACCAAGCGCTCGGAGGTCTTCACGACCGCCGACGACAACCAGCCGTCGGTCGCGATCCAGGTCTACCAGGGCGAGCGCGAGATGGCCTCGGCCAACCAGCTGCTGGCCACGTTCGAGCTCACCGGCCTGCCGCCGGCGCGCGCGGCGTGCCGCAGATCGAGGTCACGTTCGACATCGACGCCAACGGCATCGTGAACGTCTCGGCCAAGGACCGCGGCACCGGCAAGGAGCAGTCGATGACGATCACCGGCGGCTCGGCGCTGTCGAAGGACGACATCGACCGCATGGTCAAGGACGCCGAGCAGTACGCCGAGGAGGACCGCAAGCGTCGTGAGCAGGTCGAGGCCCGCAACCAGGCCGAGTCGCTCGCGCACTCGACGGAGAAGTTCCTGAACGAGAACGGCGACAAGGTCGCCGACGACGTCAAGGCCGAGGTGCAGTCCGACCTCGACGCCCTGCGCGACGCGCTCAAGGGCGACGACGCCGACGCCGTCCAGGCCGCGTCGACGAAGCTGGCCGAGTCCAGCTCGAAGATGGGCCAGGCGATGTACGAGGCCGCCGCGCAGCAGGCCGAGGCCGAGGGTGCGACCGGCGAGGGCAGCACCGACGGTGACGACGACGTCGTCGAGGCCGAGATCGTCGACGAGGACGAGAAGGACACCAAGTGACGGACCCGGCCGACCAGGTCCCGATGGGGGAGGAGCCCGCGGTGGACGCCGCCGCGGGCCCCGCCCCCGAGGGGACGGACGAGAACCAGGCAGCCGAGCCGGTCGACGAGACCGCCGAGCTGCGCCGCCAGCTGGACGAGCGCACCGCCGACCTGCAGCGTCTGCAGGCCGAGTACGTCAACTACAAGCGCCGCGTCGACCGTGATCGCGAGCTCGTGCGCGCCCAGGGTGCCGAGAAGGTGCTCGGGTCGCTGCTCACGGTGCTCGACGACCTCGGTCGTGCGGGTGAGCACGGTGAGCTGACCGGCGGCTTCAAGGCCGTCGCGGACGCGCTGAACCAGGCGCTGAAGGGCCACGGCCTGGAGTCGTTCGGGCAGGAGGGCGACGTGTTCGACCCGAACCTGCACGAGGCGGTCTTCCACGCCGGTGAGTCGGCTGAGGTCAGCACCACCACGGTGCACTCGGTCATGCGCACCGGCTACAAGGTCGGCGACCGCGTGCTGCGGCCGGCGACCGTCGGCGTGGTCGAGCCGGCCGAGGCCGGGGCCGACGCCGGCCAGGACGAGGAGAGCGCGGCGCCCGAGGGTGCCGCCGACGAGAGCTGAGGAGGTGACGCGCGATGAGCTCGTCTGACCACGGGTCCAAGGACTTCTACAAGATCCTCGGGGTGTCGAAGGACGCGACGCAGGCCGACGTCAAGAAGGCCTACCGCCAGCTCGCGCGCGAGAACCACCCCGACTCGCACCCCGGCGACAAGGCCGCCGAGGAGCGCTTCAAGGACGTCTCGGAGGCGTACTCCGTCCTCTCGAACCCCGAGAAGCGCAAGCAGTACGACGAGCAGCGCACGCTGTTCAGCCAGTTCGGCGGCGGGGGAGCCGGGTTCCCGGGCGGCGCGGGGGTCGACTTCGACCTCGGCGACATCCTGGGCGGCTTCTTCGGCGGCGGACGCGGCGGGCGGGGTGCCCGTACCCGGGCACCCCGCGCCCGCCCGGGGCGACGACGTCGAGACCGAGGCGACCCTGACGTTCGAGCAGGCCGTCGAGGGCGCGACCCTGCCGCTGCGCACGTCCAGCGACGAGCCGTGCCCCACGTGCCACGGCACGGGCGCGCGTCCGGGCACCGTCCCGAAGGTGTGCTCGCGCTGCGAGGGCAGCGGCGTGCAGACCAGCGCGTCCGGCGGCGTGTTCGCCATGACCGAGACCTGCACCCAGTGCCACGGTCGCGGCCTCGTGGTCGAGCACGCCTGCGACACGTGCCGCGGCTCCGGCCGCGCGCCGTCGAGCCGCACCATCACGGTGCGCGTCCGGCCGGCGTGAAGGACGGCCAGCGCATCCGGCTCAAGGGCAAGGGCGGCAAGGGCGACAACGGCGGCCCGGACGGCGACATGTTCCTGGTCGTCCACGTCACGCCCCACCCGGTCTTCGGCCGCAAGGGAGACCACCTCACGGTGACCGTCCCGATCGCCTACGACGAGGCGGTGCTCGGCGCGCAGATCAGCGCACCGACGCTCGACGGCTCGCGGGTGACGCTCAAGGTGCCGGCCGCACCCCGTCCGGACGCACCTTCCGGGTGCGCGGCAAGGGCGTCGCCACGAGCAAGGCGACCGGCGATCTGCTGGTCACCGTGCAGGTCGACGTCCCGGCCACGCTCAGCGACGAGGAGCGCGCGGCGGTCGAGGCGCTGCGCGCGGCGCGGGGAGGACGTAGCCCGCGCGACGACGAGTTCGAGAAGGTGTCGTGATGGACGCGTTCGTGCCTCCCGGACCGGAGGCGAAGGTCTTCGTGATCAGCGTGGCCGCCGAGCTGTCCGGCCTGCACCCGCAGACGCTGCGCACGTACGACCGGCTCGGCCTGGTCGAGCCGGCCCGCACGGGCGGTGGCGGCCGGCGCTACTCGCTGCTCGACATCGAGCTGCTGCGCGAGGTCGCGCGGCTGACGTCCGAGGGCGTCGGGCTCGAGGGCGTCAAGCGGGTCATCGAGCTGCGCAAGCAGGTGCAGGCGCTCGCCGAGCGGGTCGCCGAGCTCGAGGCCCAGGTCGCCGCGTCCGAGCAGGTGCGCAACCTGCCGGTGCCGTTCCCCGGCACCCACGTCACCGTCTGGCGCCGCACCTCCCACTGAGGCCTGCCCCCTCGGTCGTGGGCGGTGAGCCAGCAACCTCACCTCGGTCGTGGGCGGTGAGCCAGCAACCGCACCCGGGCCGTGGCGGTGAGCCAGCAACCGAGCAGGCCTGTCTTTCGGTTGCTGGCTCACCGCTCGCGCACCGCGACCACCTGGCCCGAACCGCGTCCTCCGGGGTGCGGTTCGTGCCAGGGTGCGTCCATGACGACGCCCACCCGCCGCTCGGTCGCGCTCGTCCTGACCCTGCTGGCGCTCGGGGCGTCGGTCCCGGAGGCCTACCTGCTGTCGGACGCCCCGGACGCGGCCTGGCCCGAGGAGTGGCTCGCCGCGGTCAAGGGGCTCAGCGCCGTGCTCGCGGTGGCCGCGCTCGTCGTCGGACGGACGGCTCGGACCATTCTGGTCCTGGGCGCGGCCGGCTCGGCCTTCGCCGGCTTGTGCTGGCTCGACCCGGAGGGCTGGTTCTTCGCCGGCGCCTTCACCACCGCGGTTACGCTGGTCGTCCTGCTCGTCGCCGTGCTCTGGATCGCGACCGTCCGCGCCGTCCCGCCCAAGGACCCGCTGCTCGACCTCCGCGGCCCGTTCCTGCGCTGAGCCGCCCGCGTAGACGCATCGGCCGCGGTCCCAGTGGTCGACGAGCTCGTCAACCTGGTCGTCCAATCCACAGGGCCGCGGGCGCTCCGGCGGACCCGAATCGCGGGTCGGGCACCCCGTGGCGCGAACCGGCCACGTCGCGGGATGAGACGAGGGGCGCCGACGCCGGCCCGCGCCGGTAGGTTGTGCTCACCGACACGACCCCAGCCGGTGAGGACGTCCCTGTGTTCCAGAAGATCCTGGTGGCCAACCGCGGCGAGATCGCCATCCGTGCGTTCCGCGCCGCCCACGAGCTCGGCGCCCGCACGGTCGCCGTGTTCCCGTACGAGGACCGCGGTTCGGAGCACCGCGTCCGCGCCGACGAGGCGTACGAGATCGGCGAGCGCGGCCATCCCGTGCGCGCCTACCTCGACCCGCAGGCCATCGTCGCCGCCGCCCAGCGCGCCGGCGCCGACGCCGTCTACCCGGCTACGGCTTCCTGTCCGAGAATCCCGAGCTCGCCGAGGCGTGCGCCGCCGCGGCATCACCTTCATGGCCCGCCCGCGGACGTGCTGCGGCTGACTGGCAACAAGGCCCGCGCCATCGCGGCGGCCAAGGCCGCCGGCGTCCCCGTGCTGGCCTCGGTCCCGCCGTCCGCGACGTGGACGAGCTCATGAGCGCCGCCGAGGAGCTGACCTTCCCGCTGTTCGTCAAGGCCGTCGCCGGCGGCGGCGGACGCGGCATGCGTCGCGTCGACGAGCCGGCCCGGCTCCGCGAGTCCATCGAGGCCGCGATGCGCGAGGCCGAGGGCGCGTTCGGCGACCCGACCTGCTTCATCGAGGAGGCCGTCGTCGGCGCCCGCCACATCGAGGTGCAGGTGCTGGCCGACACCCAGGGCCACGTCGTGCACCTGCGCGAGCGGGACTGCTCGGTGCAGCGCCGCCACCAGAAGGTCGTCGAGATCGCCCCGGCGCCGTTCCTGGACGTCGAGACCCGCGAGGCCATGTGCGCGGACGCCGTCCGCTTCGCCCGCGAGATCGGCTACTCGTGCGCCGGCACGGTCGAGTTCCTGCTCGGTGCCGACGGTCGCTACGTCTTCATCGAGATGAACCCGCGCATCCAGGTCGAGCACACGGTCACCGAGGAGGTCACCAACGTCGACCTCGTCCAGGCCCAGATCATGGTCGCCTCGGGGCTGGCGCTGTCCGACTTCGGCCTGGACGACCAGGAGCGCATCCGGGTCCGCGGCTACGCGCTGCAGTGCCGCATCACCACCGAGGACCCGGCCAACGGCTTCCGTCCCGACACCGGCACGATCACCACCTACCGCTCGCCCGGCGGTCCGGGCGTCCGTCTGGACGGCGGCACGGTCTACACCGGAGCGTCGGTCAGCCCGCACTTCGACTCGATGCTCAGCAAGATGACCTGCCGCAACCGCGACTTCGGGTCGGTCGTGCTGCGGGCACGCCGGGCCCTGCGCGAGTTCACCGTCGGCGGCGTCTCGACCAACATCGGCTTCCTGCAGAGCCTGCTGGCCCACCCCGACTTCGGGTCGGGCCCGATCACGACGTCGTTCATCGACGACCACCCCGAGCTGCTCGAGTCGCGCGGCGACCTCGACCCGGCCGACAAGCTGCTGGCCTACCTGGCCGACGTCACGGTCAACCGTCCGCACGGCGAGGCGCCGGTGCAGCTCGACCCCGCGGTCAAGCTGCCCGACCTGGCCGCCTGGGGCCGGAGCCTGGACGAGCAGCCGCCGGCCGGCACCCGCCAGCAGCTGCGCGAGCTCGGTCCCGAGGGCTTCGCCCGGCGTGGCGCGAGAGCACCACGGTCGGCGTCACCGACACGACCTTCCGCGACGCCCACCAGTCGCTGCTCGCCACCCGCGTGCGCACCCGCGACCTCGTGCGCGTGGCGCCCTACGTCGCCCGCCTGACGCCGCAGCTGTTCAGCGTCGAGGCGTGGGGCGGAGCCACCTACGACGTCGCGCTGCGGTTCCTCAAGGAGGACCCGTGGGAGCGCCTGGCCCGCCTGCGCGAGGCCATGCCGAACGTCGCGATCCAGATGCTGCTGCGCGGACGCAACACGGTCGGCTACACGCCGTACCCGACCGAGGTGACCACCGCGTTCGTCCAGGAGGCGGCCGACACCGGCATCGACGTCTTCCGCATCTTCGACGCGCTCAACGACGTCGACCAGATGCGTCCGGCGATCGACGCGGTGCGCGAGACCGGCACCACCGTGGCCGAGGTCGCGCTCTGCTACACCGGCGACCTGTCCGACCCGGGCGAGAAGCTCTACACGCTGGACTACTACCTCCGGCTGGCCGAGCGCATCGTCGACGCCGGCGCGCACGTGCTGGCGATCAAGGACATGGCCGGCCTGCTGCGCGCCCCCGCGGCCCGGACGCTCGTCACCGCGCTGCGCGAGCGCTTCGACCTGCCGCTGCACCTGCACACGCACGACACCCCGGGCGGCCAGCTGGCCACGATCGTCGCGGCGATCGAGTCCGGCGTCGACATGGTCGACGCCGCCTCCGCGTCGCTGGCCGGCACGACGAGCCAGCCGCCCCTGTCGGCGCTGGTCGCCGCGACCGACCACTCGTCGCGGGCCACCGGGCTGGACATCGCGGCGGTCAACGCACTCGAGCCGTACTGGGAGGCGGTGCGCCGGCTGTACCTGCCGTTCGAGTCCGGCCTGCCGGCCCCGACCGGACGCGTGTACCGGCACGAGATCCCCGGCGGCCAGCTGTCGAACCTGCGCCAGCAGGCGATCGCGCTCGGCCTCGGCGAGAAGTTCGAGCAGATCGAGGACATGTACGCCGCGGCGAACGACATCCTCGGCAACGTCGTCAAGGTGACGCCGTCCAGCAAGGTGGTCGGCGACCTGGCCCTGCACCTCGTCGCCGTCGGCGCCGACCCGCAGGAGTTCGCCGACGACCCGGCGTCCTTCGACATCCCCGACTCGGTCATCGGCTTCCTGTCCGGCGAGCTCGGCGACCCGCCGGGTGGCTGGCCCGAGCCGTTCCGCAGCAAGGCGCTGCAGGGACGCACGGCCGCGCCCCGGGTCGAGGACGTGGCCGAGGACGACCTTCGCGCGCTCGGTGAGCCCGGCGCGACGCGCCGCCGCACGCTCAACCGTCTGCTGTTCCCCGGCCGACGTCGGACTTCGAGCAGGCGGTCGCCGAGCACGGCGACCTGTCGCTGCTGCCGACGGACGCGTTCTGGTACGGCCTGCGCTCCGGGCACGAGACCGAGGTCGAGATCGACGAGGGCCGCCTGCACCTGTTCGACGTCGAGGCGGTCGGCCCGGCCGACGAGAAGGGCCTGCGCACCGTGCTCGGCACGGTCAACGGCCAGCTGCGGCCCGTGCAGGTGCGCGACCGGTCGGTCGAGTCGCAGGTCGCGACGTCGGAGAAGGCCGACCCGCAGGACCCGCGCCATGTGGCCGTGCCGTTCGCCGGCGCCGTCCACGCGCTGGTCGCCGAGGGCGACACGGTCGAGGCCGGCCAGACCCTGGCCACCATCGAGGCGATGAAGATGGAGGCCGCGATCACCGCGCCGCGGGCCGGCACCGTCGCGCGGCTCGCGCTGCAGGACACCCGCCAGGCCGAGGGCGGGGACCTGCTGCTCGTCCTGGAGTGACCGCGGGTCTCCACCCACCCGTCCGGGCCATGACGCCATGGTCCGGACGGGTCATTTTCGCCGACCGGGCTGGTGGGACACCGCTGTCGTGTCGACAGGAAGCACTAGCCTGCAACGGTCACGGATGACGAGGGGAACGCGATGAGCGAGGGCACGGAGGCGGCGATCCAGCGGTCGCGCGTCGAGCAGCTCCTCGGCGTCACCCGCGAGATCGTCACCGGCTCGGACCTGCCCGTCGTCCTCGCCGCCATCGCCCGCGGCATCCGCACCGTCATCGAGTTCGAGGCCGTCGCCGTCGGCCTGACCACGCCCGAGGGCGACCTCGAGGTGGTCGTGGTCGAGGGGCCGGACGAGCTCAAGCAGCAGATGCTCGGCCGGGTCGGGCCGCGCGCCGAGTGGGACGCGCTCATGGCCGCCTGCGAGCCCCGCGGACGCCTGCTCTTCCTGCAGGGCGACGAGGCGGAGGTCGGCCTGCCCACCTGGCGCTCCTCCGACGACGACCGCTACGCCCGCACCGCGCACGACCCGCGCGCCTGGGGCGTCGACGACGGCCTCTACGCGCCGCTGCGCGACGGCGACGGCGAGCTGATGGGCCTCATCAGCGTCGACCTGCCGCTCAGCGGCCTGGAGCCGGACGCCGAGCAGTGCGCGATGCTCGAGCTGCTCGCCCGCCAGGCCGAGCTGACCATCGACGCGACCCGCCGGCTCGCCCGCACGGCCCACAACGAGCGCATCTTCCGGCGCGCGTTCGACTCCTCCCCGTCCCCGGAGGTCGTCGTCCACCCCGACCTGCGGCTCACCTACGCCAACCGGCGCTTCGCACGCGAGCTCGGCGACGTCGCGGACGTGGGCGAGCTCGCCGCGGTGCTGACCCCCGCCCCCGGCGAGCCCTGCATCTCCGAGGTCGTCGCCGAGCTGCTGGCCGAGGACGCCGAGCGCACCAGCGGCCGGCTGGTGGCCACGCGCGTGCGGCCCGACGGCGGCACGGTCTGGTACCAGGTGCGGGTGCACGCGGTGCTGGACCAGCTCGGCCGCAGCTACCGCGCGATCTGCTCGTTCGCCGACATCACCGCCGAGCGCGAGGCCCAGGCCAAGCACGAGCGCGCGGCGCCCACGACCCGCTCACCGGGCTGCTCAAACCG
>NZ_JBNFNZ010000041.1:0-10710 GCF_057364525.1 Aeromicrobium sp. PFPM2_SD2 | reverse complement strand
GGGACCCAGCACGGCGCGGCCCACGTGCAGCGTGCCGTCGTCGTCGACCCGGACCCGCAGCGTCCAGCGCGCGACCAGCACCACGCCCAGCAGCGCGACGACCACGAGCGCGACGAGCCCCGCGACGCCGTCGAGGCCACCCACACGATCCAGCCCATGACGACGCCCGAGCCCAGGGCCAGCGCCCACCAGGGGGCCGACGGGACCAGGCGCTCCTCGTACCTCATGGCCCTCACTGTGCCCGACCGCGCCACGCGTCCCGGCACGCGGGTCGCCGGTAGGGTCGCGGCCATGGTGCAGGTGCTCATCTCCCGGCTCGACCCCGACGTCCCACTGCCCGCGTACGCCCATCCCGGCGACGCCGGCGCCGACCTCGTGACGACCGAGGACGTCGAGCTGGCGCCGGGGGAGCGGCGCCTCGTGCCCACGGGGGTGGCGATCGCGCTGCCCGAGGGGTACGCCGCGTTCGTCCACCCGCGCTCCGGGCTCGCGGCGCGGCACGGGCTCTCGATCGTCAACGCGCCCGGCACGGTGGACGCCGGGTACCGCGGCGAGATCAAGGTGGCCCTGGTCAACCTCGACCGCGAGACGCCGATCCGGCTGAGCCGCGGCGACCGCATCGCCCAGCTCGTGGTGCAGCGCGTCGAGCTCGCCACGTTCGCCGAGGTGGACGCCCTGCCCGACTCCGTGCGCGGCGAGGGCGGCTACGGCTCCACCGGCGGGTTCGCGGTCTGAGCGAACCGGACGGACCGTCCCCGCAACCCGCCTACACTGGCGCCATGGCACGCCTCTTCTCGCGCGGCACCGCCCCGCGCCGCGACGCCCTGGACCGCCAGGAGCACGACGAGCTGCAGCAGGACGTCGAGCGCGCGGGCTGCCGTGCGATCGCCGCCCAGGGCGAGCGCTGCTCGGTGGACGTCCACGGCGTGCTGCGCTCGGTGACGCTCGAGCCGATCGGCGGCGCGCCGGCGCTGCAGGCCGAGCTGTACGACGGCACCGAGGCCGTCCGTCTCGTCTTCCTCGGCCGGCGCCGCATCGCCGGCATCGAGCCGGGCCGGCGCCTGACCGCCCACGGCCGGGTCGGACGCCGCGAGGGCCAGCGCATCATCTTCAACCCGCGCTACGAGCTCTCCGCGTGAGCGAGCCGAGCATGACCACGGCCGACGTCACGACCGTCGAGCAGCTCGTCCGCCAGCAGCTCGCCCAGGCGCTCGGCGGCGGCCGGGGCATCCTCGAGGCCGCCGTCCCGACCGCGTCGTTCACGATCGCCTGGCTGGTCAGCCACGACCTGCGCACGTCCCTGGCCGTCAGCATCGGCCTGGCGCTGCTGCTGATCGTCGTGCGCCTCGCGCAGCGCTCGTCGACCCAGTTCGTCGTCAACGCCTTCGTCGGCATCGCCATCGCCGCGGTGTTCGCGTCGCGCAGCGGCGAGGCCAAGGACGTCTTCCTGCCCGGCATCCTCTACAACGGCGCCTACGCCGTCGGCCTGGTCGCGTCGATCCTCGTCGGCTGGCCGCTCGTCGGGTTCCTCGTCGGCGCCGTCACCAACGACCCCACCGGCTGGCGCCGCGACCGCGCGATGGTGCGGCTGTGCGCCCGGCTGACCTGGCTGCTGGCGCTGCCGTGCATCGTGCGCGTGCTCGTGCAGTACCCGCTGTACCTCGGCGACCACGTGGGCCTGCTCGGCACCAGCAAGATCGTGCTCGGCTGGCCGCTGCAGGTCGCCGCGCTGCTGGCGATGGTCGCCGTGCTCGGCCGCAACGCCACCCCGCTGGAGCCGGACGCCGCGACCGAGCGCTCCTAGCGCTTCGGGGCGAGCAGCTCGCCGATCGCGTCCTCGGCCGCCTCGGGCGAGACGAACAGCAGCTCGTCGCCGGCCTCGAGCGAGCGGTCCTGGTCGGGCGTGTGGACGGCCTGGTCGCGCAGGATCGCCACGAGCACGACGTCGGCCGGCCACGGGACGTCGCGCACCCGGTGACCCACGAAGGGCGAGTCCTCGGGCATCGTCAGCTCCACGAGGTTCGTCTCGTTCTGGCGGAACGTGAACAGGCGCACCAGGTCGCCGACCGTCACCGCCTCCTCGACCAGCGCCGACATCAGGCGCGGCGTCGACACCGCGACGTCCACGCCCCACGACGCGTCGAAGAGCCACTCGTTGCTCGGGTGGTTCACGCGGGCGACGGTGCGCGGCACGGTGAACTCGGTCTTGGCCAGCAGCGAGATGACCAGGTTCGCCTTGTCGTCGCCGGTGGCGGCGATGACGACGTCGCAGGTCTGCAGCTGGGCCTCCGACAGCGAGGAGAACTCGCACGCGTCGGCGAGCAGCCACTGCGCGTCCGGCACGACGTCGCTGCGGATGGACGTGGCCTGCTTGTCGATGAGCAGGACGGTGTGCCCGTGGTCGAGCAGCTCCTGGGCGACCGAGCGCCCCACGGCGCCGGCCCCGGCGATGGCGACCCTCATGCGTCCTCCTGCGGTCCGGCGTCGAGCACGGCGTGCGCGGCCTCGGCGTCCACCTCGCGCACGAAGACGCTGAGGTAGTCGCCCTCCTGGACGACGGTGTCGGGCGTCGCGATGATGCCCGTGCCCAGGCGCATCAGGTAGGCGACGCGCACCGACGCGGCGCGCTCCAGGTCGGACACGGGGTGACCGACCCAGCGCAGCGGCGCGTAGACGTGGTCCAGCCGCACCTCGCCGGACGGATCGCGCCAGATCGGCTCGCTGCCGGCTGGCAGCAGCCGGCGCAGCACCTGGTCGGCCGCCCACGGCACGGTCGCGATGGTCGGGATGCCCAGGCGCTCGTACACCTCGGCGCGGCCCGGGTCGTAGATCCGGGCGACGACGTTGGCGACGCCGAACTGCTCGCGCGCGACGCGGGCGGCGATGATGTTGGAGTTGTCGCCGCTCGACACGGCGGCGAAGGCGTCGGCCCGCTCGATGCCGGCCTGGCGCAGCACGTCGCGGTCGAAGCCGACGCCGGTGACCGTGGTGCCGGTGAACCCGGGGCCGAGACGCCGGAACGCGTCGGGGTTGGAGTCGATGACGGCGGTCGTGTGGCCGCGGTCCTCCAGGCTCTGGGTGAGCGTCGACCCGACGCGTCCGCAGCCCATGATGACGATGTGCACGCGCAGACGCTACACCTCCGCAGGCCGGTCGTCCCGCGCTGACGGACCCGGGGTCCTACGATCTGCGGGTGAGTCTTTCCGGGTCCGTGAAGCGGACGCTCGTCGGGCGCAAGCTCCGCAGCGAGCAGCTGGGCGAGACGCTGCTGCCCAAGCGGCTCGCCCTGCCCATCTTCGCCAGCGACGCGTTGTCCTCCGTGGCGTACGCGCCCGACGAGATCTTCCTGACGCTGTCGCTGGCCGGGATGAGCGCCTACGCGTTCAGCTGGCAGATCGGCCTGGCCGTCGCGGTGGTCATGCTGACCGTCGTCGCGTCCTACCGCCAGAACGTCCACGCCTACCCGAGCGGCGGCGGCGACTACGAGGTCGCGACGGTCAACCTCGGGCCCGCGGCGGGCCTGTCGGTGGGCAGCGCGCTGCTCGTCGACTACGTCCTCACCGTGGCGGTGTCGATCTCGTCGGCGGTGCAGAACGCGTCCGCGGCCCTGCCGTTCGTGCAGGGGCACGAGGCGACCGTCGGGGCCGGGCTCGTGCTCGTGCTCATGGCGATGAACCTGCGCGGCACCAAGGAGTCCGGACGCGCGTTCGCCGTGCCCACCTACCTGTTCATGGTCGCGGTCATCGGCATGGGCGTGGTCGGCTACGTCCGCTACCTGACCGGCTCGCTGCCGCAGGTCGAGAGCGCCGACCTCGAGCTCGTCCCGGAGGCCCCGTACGAGGGCGCGGTGACGACCATCGCGATGGTGTTCCTGCTGGCGCGCGCGTTCTCGTCGGGCTGCGCGGCGCTGACCGGCGTCGAGGCGATCAGCAACGGCGTCCCGGCCTTCCGCAAGCCCAAGAGCCGCAACGCCGCCACCACGCTGCTGCTGCTCGGCACGATCGCCATCACGATGCTGCTGAGCGTCATCGTCCTGGCCGACCTCATGGGCCTGAAGTACGTCGAGGACCCCGGCACCCAGCTGCTGCGCGACGGCGTGCCGGTCGGCGACGGGTACGTCCAGGACACGGTGATCGGCCAGCTCGCCGGCGCGCTGTACGCCGACCTGGCGCCGTTGTTCTACTTCACGATGGCCTGCACCGGGCTCATCCTGGTGCTGGCGGCGAACACCGCCTTCAACGGCTTCCCGGTGCTCGGCTCGATCCTGGCCCGCGACGGCTTCCTGCCGCGTCAGCTCGACACCCGCGGCGACCGCCTCGCGTTCAGCAACGGCATCGTGCTGCTGGCCGCGGCCGCGATCGTGCTGATCCTGGCCTTCGACGCCGAGGTCACCCACCTCATCCAGCTCTACATCGTCGGCGT
Source organism: Aeromicrobium sp. PFPM2_SD2 (assembly GCF_057364525.1). NCBI lineage: Bacteria > Bacillati > Actinomycetota > Actinomycetes > Propionibacteriales > Nocardioidaceae > Aeromicrobium > Aeromicrobium sp. PFPM2_SD2. The sequence goes on along the minus strand of NZ_JBNFNZ010000041.1, from coordinate 6,288 downwards.
CTTCGTCTCGTTCACGCTGAGCCAGCTCGGCATGATCCGGCACTGGACCCGTCACCTGGCCGCCGAGACCGACCCCGAGGCGCGCCGGCGCATGCTGCGCTCGCGCGGCGTCAACGCCTTCGGCCTCGTGCTGACCGGCCTGGTGCTCGTCATCGTCCTCATCACCAAGTTCCTGGCCGGCGCCTGGATCGCCATCACGGCCATGGTGGTGCTGTTCGCGCTCATGCGCGCGATCCGCCGCCACTACGACCTGGTCGGCGAGGAGCTGACGATCGGCGACGAGGACGTCGCCCTGCCCAGCCGCGTCCACGGCATCGTCCTGGTCAGCCGCCTGCACAAGCCGACGATGCGGGCCCTGGCCTACGCCAAGGTCTCGCGCCCCAACACCCTCGAGGCGGTGACGGTGCAGCTCGACCCCGAGACCACGCGCCGCCTCCTGGCCGAGTGGGACGCGCGCGACATCGGCATCCCGCTGACCGTCCTGGACTCGCCGTACCGCGAGCTCGTCCGGCCGGTCGTGCGCTACGTCAAGGAACGCCGCCGGGCCAGCCCGCGCGACGTCGTGACCGTCTACATCCCCGAGTACGTGGTCGGCCACTGGTGGGAGCAGCTGCTGCACAACCAGACCGCCCTGCGGCTGAAGGGACGCCTGCTGTTCATGCCCGGCGTCATGGTGACGAGCGTGGCCTACCAGCTGCGCTCGGCGAAGGACCGTCGCCCGCCGACGGCCGGCTCCGCGCCGGGGGACGTGCGTCGTGGCTACGTCGGTGAGTGAGGGACTGGACGTCGGCGACGAGGTCGTCGTCGACGTCGGTCCGGTGGCCCACGGCGGCCACTGCGTCGCGCGGCACGAGGGCCAGGTGCTGTTCGTCCGGCACACGATCCCGGGGAGAGGGTGACCGCCCGGGTGACCGAGCGCCAGCGCAGCTTCGTGCGGGCCGACGCCGTCGAGGTCCACCAGGCGTCGCCGGCGCGGGTCACGCCACCGTGCCCGTACGCGCGTCCGGGCCTGTGCGGCGGCTGCGACTTCCAGCACGTCGAGCCCGCCGAGCAGCGCCGCCTCCTGGGCGACGTCGTGTCCGAGCAGCTGCGCCGCCTGGCCGGCATCGACCGCGAGGTCGTCGTCGAGGAGGTCGAGCCCGTCCTCGGCTGGCGCACGCGCATGACCTTCGTGCCGGGTCCGACCGGTCACCTCGGCCTGCGCAAGCACCGCTCGCACGAGGTCGTCGAGGTCGAGCACTGCTGGATCGCCCACCCGGACCTGCCCGACGTCCTGCCCCACGACTGGCGCTCGCCGAGCGTCGAGGCCGTCGTCTCGTCCACCGGCGACACGCTCGTGGTCGCCGACGGCCCCGTGCCGGAGGGCCTGGCCGTGGACGGCGTCGTCGGCCTGGACGGCCGTCGGCGCGCGGGCCGCGGCGCGGTGACCGACGCAGGTCGGCGACCACCGCTACCGGGTCGACCGGATCGGGCCTTCTGGCAGGCTCCGACCCCCGCCCTCGGCGCGCACGCTGACCGACGCGGTCATGGCGGCGGCCGACGTGCGTCCGGGCGACGCCGTCGCCGACCTCTACGCCGGCGTCGGGCTGTTCACGGCCCGCTGGCCGAGGCCACCGGGCCGACCGGCTCGGTCGTGAGCGTCGAGGCCGACCACGGGGGGCACCCGCGACGCCCGGCGCAACCTGCACGCGTTCGCCCAGGTGCGCCTGGTCGACGCGACGGTCGAGGCCGCCCTGCGCCGCCGGCAGGTGGGGGAGCGGCTCGACGTCGTCGTGCTCGACCCGCCGCGCACCGGAGCCAAGAAGGCCGTCGCCGGCATCGCCGCGCTCGAGCCGCGCACGATCGTCTACGTGGCCTGCGACCCCGCGCGCTCGCGCGCGACCTGGCGTCCTTCGCCGCCCGGGGGTACGAGCTGGACGGGCTGCGCGCCTTCGACTGTTCCCGCAGACGCACCACGTGGAGTGCGTCGCGGTGCTCCGCCGCACGGCCTGAGCCGGCCGGCGCGTCCAGCGAGCGGCCGGAGACCTCTCGCCGCGCCCCGGCGCGTTGCTTGCTCCGCCGCGGGCGACGCGCGACAGTGTGGGCATGAGCACCGAGGTCGAGGGCCCGACGACCACGCTGACCCAGAGGCGCCAGGACGCGTTCTTCAACGACGCGCTGCTGTTCAGCACCGCGTTCACCGCCGCCGTCGTCGTCGCCACGGCGGCCCTGCTGCTGGCCCGCCTGCTCGGCATGGACCCGGTCGACGTCTCGTGGCAGGACGGCCTGCCCGACCACCTGCTCGTCACGGGCCTCGTCGTCGGCGAGCTGTTCCTGCTCTGGAACAACGGGCTGCGCCAGGGCGTGCGCGGGCACAGCATCGGCATGCACCGCGTCGGCCTGCGGGTCGTCGACCGCGACTCCGGCGAGCGGCTCGGCGCCGGCCGCGGGCTCGTCCGCGGTCTGGTGCAGGTCGTCCTGCTCGACCTGCTGCTCACCGCCCTGCCGTTCGGCCTGCCGACCGTGCTGCGCGTCGCGACGCCGGACGCCTGGCACGTCGGCATCGCCGCCTACCTCGTGGTGGCCGTCTGCCTGGTGCTGCTCGTGGTGCCGTCGCTGCCGAACCCCGCGGACCTGCTCGCCCGCAGCCGGGTCGTCGAGGCCACGGGCGAGGACGCGCTGCTGACCGCCCCGCGCCGCACCGTGGTCACGGTGCTCGAGGTGCTGGGCGTCGCGGGGCTGCTCGTCGTGGCGGCCAGCTACGTGTGGTTCGTGTGGCCGGTGCTGCACGCCCCGACCCTCTGGTGACCGTGTCGCTGCGCGCAGCGTGAGCGAACCCTTGATATCGTGTATCTTGATATCAAGATACTTACGGTTAGGCAGACCTGATCGCGCGTCGCATGATGGACCGTGGGCAGGATGGGGACCGACCAGCGCCATCGAAGGAGAAGACCATGGCAGTCGACAGCTTCCACGCCAAGGAGTCGCTGAAGGTTGGTGAGCAGAGCTACCAGTACTTCCGCCTGGACGCGGTCCAGGGCGAGGGGCTGGACGTCGCCACGCTTCCGTACAGCCTGAAGATCCTGCTCGAGGCGCTGCTGCGCACCGAGGACGGCGCCGACATCACGAAGGCCGACATCGAGGCCCTCGCCGGCTGGGACGCCACGGCGGACCCCAGCAAGGAGATCCAGTTCACGCCCGCCCGCGTGATCATGCAGGACTTCACCGGCGTCCCGTGCGTCGTCGACCTCGCCACCATGCGTGAGGCGATGGCCGACCTCGGCGGCGACCCGAGCAAGATCAACCCGCTCGCGCCGGCCGAGATGGTCATCGACCACTCCGTCATCGCCGACGTCTTCGGCACCCCCGAGGCGTTCGAGCGCAACGTCGAGATCGAGTACGAGCGCAACGGCGAGCGCTACAAGTTCCTGCGCTGGGGCCAGGGCGCCTTCGACGACTTCAAGGTCGTCCCGCCGGGCACCGGCATCGTCCACCAGGTCAACATCGAGAAGCTCGCGCGCGTCGTCTTCACGCGCGACGCCGACGGCGAGGTCGTGGCCTACCCCGACTCCTGCGTCGGCACCGACTCGCACACCACGATGGTCAACGGCCTGGGCGTCGTCGGCTGGGGCGTGGGCGGCATCGAGGCCGAGGCCGCGATGCTCGGCCAGCCGATCAGCATGCTGATCCCGCGCGTCGTCGGCTTCAAGCTCTCCGGCGAGCTGCCCGAGGGCGCGACCGCGACCGACCTGGTGCTCACCATCACCGAGCAGCTGCGCAAGCACGGCGTCGTCGGCAAGTTCGTCGAGTTCTACGGCCCCGGCGTCTCGGCCGTCCCGCTGGCCAACCGCGCCACGATCGGCAACATGAGCCCCGAGTACGGCTCGACCGTCGCGATCTTCCCGATCGACGACGAGACGACCAAGTACATGCGCCTCACCGGCCGCAGCGAGGAGCAGATCGCGCTCACCGAGGCGTACGCCAAGGCCCAGGGCCTGTGGCACGACCCGTCGGCCGAGCCGCGCTACTCCGAGTACCTCGAGCTCGACCTCTCCGAGGTCGTCCCGTCGATCGCCGGCCCGAAGCGTCCCCAGGACCGCGTCGTGCTGGCCGAGGCCAAGCAGGGCTTCCGCGGCGCGCTGGCCGACTACGTCACCGACGACGTCGACGCCGATCGCAAGCCCGGCGTCCCGCCGGCGGCCAACGAGGAGACCGGCTACGACGAGGCCGTCGCCGAGACCTTCCCGGCCTCGGACCCGGTCTCGAGCCACGACGACGGCAAGAGCGCGCCCAAGGACTACGCGTCCTGCGCCCCGGCCGACGGCGGACGCCCGAGCAACCCGGCCATGGTGACGCTCGAGGACGGCACGCAGTTCGAGCTCGACCACGGCGCGGTGACCATCGCGGCCATCACGTCGTGCACCAACACGTCCAACCCGTCGGTCATGATCGGCGCGGCGCTGCTGGCCAAGAAGGCGGTCGAGAAGGGCCTGGCGCGCAAGCCCTGGGTCAAGACGACGCTGGCCCCCGGCTCGAAGGTCGTCTCGGACTACTACGAGCGCGCCGGCCTCACGCCGTACCTGGACAAGCTCGGCTTCAACCTGGTCGGCTACGGCTGCACCACCTGCATCGGCAACTCCGGCCCGCTCATCCCCGAGGTCAGCGCCGCGGTCAACGAGAACGACCTCGCCGTCGTCTCGGTGCTCTCGGGCAACCGCAACTTCGAGGGCCGGATCAACCCCGACATCAAGATGAACTACCTGGCCTCGCCGCCGCTGGTCGTCGCGTACGCCCTGGCCGGCACGATGGACATGGACATCACCACGGAGCCGCTCGGCACCGACACCGACGGCAACCCGGTGTACCTCAAGGACATCTGGCCCTCGCCGGCCGAGGTCGAGGACGTCATCCAGGCGGCCATCTCCTCGGACACGTTCAGCCGTGAGTACGCCGACGTCTTCGCCGGCGACGAGCGCTGGCAGAACCTGCCGACGCCCGACGGCGATACCTTCGAGTGGGACGCGGACTCCACCTACGTCCGCAAGGCGCCCTACTTCGACGGCATGGAGCTCGAGCCGGCCCCGGTCGAGGACGTCTCCGGCGCCCGGGTGCTGCTCAAGCTCGGCGACTCGGTCACGACCGACCACATCTCGCCGGCCGCGCGATCAAGAAGGACAGCCCCGCGGGCCAGTACCTCATGGAGAACGGCGTCGAGCCGCGCGACTTCAACTCGCTGGGGTCGCGTCGCGGCAACCACGAGGTCATGATCCGCGGCACGTTCGCCAACATCCGCCTGCGCAACCAGATCGCGCCGGGAACCGAGGGCGGCTTCACCCGCGACTTCACCCGCGACGGCGAGGTCACGACGGTGTTCGAGGCGTCGCAGAGCTACGCCGAGGCCGGCACCCCGCTGGTCGTCCTGGCCGGCAAGGAGTACGGCTCGGGCTCGTCGCGCGACTGGGCGGCCAAGGGCACCGCGCTGCTGGGCGTCAAGGTCGTCATCGCCGAGAGCTACGAGCGCATCCACCGTTCGAACCTCATCGGCATGGGCGTCCTGCCGCTGCAGTTCCCCGAGGGCCAGAACGCCGAGAGCCTCGGCCTGACCGGTGAGGAGACCTTCGAGGTCACCGGCATCACCGAGCTCAACGAGGGCCGCACGCCCAGGACCGTCAAGGTCAAGGCCGGCGACAAGGAGTTCGACGCGGTCGTCCGCATCGACACCCCCGGTGAGGCGAACTACTACCGCAACGGCGGCATCATGCCGTACGTGCTGCGCAGCCTCCTCTGAGGCTGAGCGGTCGCCCACGCGCTGAGGGTGACGTTGTTGAGGCGACACGCCGTGTCGAGCCGCAACAACGTCACCCTCAGCGCTTTCCCGGGAGAGTGAGAGCGTGACGATCCACACCGACCACCCGTTCGTGCCCGGCGAGGGCGACCGCGACCCGTTGCGCCGGCTGCGCGGACGCCTGGCCGCGCCGGTCACGGTCTGGACGACCGGCGCCGGACGGGACCGGGCCGGGCTCACGGTGTCGTCGCTCCTGGTGGCCGACGGCGACCCGGCGCGCGTCCTGGGCCTGGTCGACGAGGACTCCGACCTGGCCGAGGCGCTGGACGACACCGGCCGGCTGATCGTCAACGTCCTGGGCGACCAGCACCGCTTCCTGGCCGAGGTGTTCGCCGGCCTGGCGCCGGCTCCCGGGGGACCGTTCACGCAGGGGGAGTGGACCGACGGCGAGCACGGGCCGGTGCTCGCGGACGCCGTCGGGCACCTCGGGGTGCGGCTCGACGACGGGCCGCGCCGGCACGCGG
>NZ_JBNFNZ010000040.1:0-10951 GCF_057364525.1 Aeromicrobium sp. PFPM2_SD2 | reverse complement strand
CGGGCACCACGTCACGGCCGGTCACCGCCACCGCGTCGGGCAGCAGGCCCTTCGCCTCGACCGTGGCCTGCGGCCCACGTGCGGGTCGTGGCCAGGAAGGCCAGGCCGCCGACCGCGAGCAGGGCCAGGACGACCGGGGCGTAGAGCCGGCGCGCGCTCACGCCAGCCGGTCCGCGTCGAAGCAGGTGTGGTCGCCGGTGTGGCAGGCCGCGCCGGTCTGGTCGACGACCAGCAGCAGCGTGTCGCCGTCGCAGTCCAGCCGCACCTCGCGCACCTGCTGCGCGTGGCCGGAGGTCTCGCCCTTGACCCAGTACTCCTGACGGCTGCGGCTCCAGTACGTGGCGCGACCGGTGTCGAGCGTGCGCCGCAGCGCCTCGTCGTCCATCCAGGCGAGCATGAGGACGTCCTTGGTGGACGCCTCCTGCACGACGGCGGGGACGAGTCCGTTCGGGTCGCGCTTGAGCCGGGCGGCGACGGCGGGGTCGAGGTCGGTCACGGCTCCATCCTCCCAGGCAGGTTCGACTGGGCGACCCAGCTGGCGTGCAGCCGGCCGTAGACGCCGCCCTCGGCGACGAGCTCGGCGTGGCTGCCGTCCTGCACCAGGCGTCCGGCGTCGAACACGAGCACCCGGTCGGCGGACTCGGCGGTGCTGAGCCGGTGCGCGATCGTCACGCTCGTGCGGCCGGCCAGCAGCGTGTCGAGGGCGCGGGTGGCGCGCAGCTCGGTCTGCGGGTCGACCGCGCTCGTCGCCTCGTCCAGGACCAGGAAGGCCGGGTCGGCCAGGGCGGCACGGACCAGGGCCACGAGCTGGCGCTCGCCGGCCGAGAGCGACTCGCCGCGCTGCCCGACCGGGGTGTCGAGCCCCTGCGGCAGGCCGGCGTACCAGTCGGCCAGGCCCAGGTCGTCGAAGGCGGTCTCCAGCTCGGTGTCGGTGGCGCCGGTGCGTCCGTAGAGCAGGTTCTCGCGCAGGGTGGCGTCGAACAGGAAGCCCTCCTGCGGCACCATCACGACGTGCCGGCGCAGGTCGCTGAACGGCACGTCCCGCAGGTCGACGCCGCCGAGCAGGACGGCTCCCTCGACCGGGTCCATGAGCCGGGTGAGCAGCTTGGCGAACGTGGTCTTGCCCGACCCCGTCTCCCCCACCACGGCGACCCGCTGGCGCGCCGGGACGTGGACGTCGACGTCGCTCAGCACGCGCGGACCGCCCGGGTAGGCGAACGCGACGTCGGCGAACCGGGCGTCGAGCGGGCCGTCGGGGATGGCGGTGCCGGCCGCCCCCGGGTCGACGACGTCGGCCGGGGTGTCGAGAAGGGCGATGACCCGGCGCCAGGACGCGATGGCGTTCTGCGCGTCGGTGATGACCTGGGTGGCCTGCTGGGCCGGGCCGACGAACAAGCCGACCAGGAACGCGAAGGCGATGACCGTGCCCATCGACAGGCCGCCGGCCACGCCGAGGACGACACCGAGGGCGATGACGCCGGCGTTGGCCAGGCCGCCGGCCACGCCGGCCGAGGCGAACGTGACCGCGACGATGCTCTGCGCCCGGATGTTGGCCCGGTAGTTGCGGTCGATGCCGGCGTCGACCCGGCGCTGGGTGCGCTTCTCGATGGCGTGCGCACGCACGACCGAGGCGCCGACGACGGGCTCGGCGATGACGGCGAGCATCTCGCCGACCGTGCGGCGCACCGTGTCGTAGGCCCGGCTCATGTGCTTGGCGAACAGCGTCAGCGAGAGCCACAGCGGCAGGAAGCAGACCAGCACGACGAGCGTCAGCTGCCAGGAGTAGTAGGCCATGATGAGCGTCGCCACGAGCATCTGCCCGACGCTGACCACGATCATCACGCCGGTGAACTGCAGGAACAGCGAGATCTGGTCGATGTCGGACGTCACCCGCGAGACCAGGACGCCGCGGCGCTCCGAGCTCTGGGTGAGCACCGACAAGTCGTGGACGTGCCGGAAGGCGCGCACGCGCAGGTCCGAGAGCGCCACCTCGCTGCGGGTGAACAGGCGCACGCGCATCGCGTAGCCGGCGACGGCGGTCAGCAGCACGACGACCAGGGTGAGCCCGGCGTAGAGGAAGATCCGGCCCTCGTCCATCTCCGAGCCGTCGCCGAGGCCGTCGTCGATCGCGGCACGCACCACGATCGGCACGACCGAGGCGCCGACGGTGCTCAGCAGCGCGAGCAGCAGGGTGACGCCCAAGCCGTCCATGACCTGCGGCGAGAGGGCCAGGCCGCGGCGGATGACCGCCCAGCCGGTCACCTCGTGCGCCTCGCTGGCCGGGGCGGGCGCCGTGGTGCGGCGCTCGGCGGTCGTGGTGGTCACTGCGCCTCCCGGGCCTGGTCGTAGGCGTCGACGAGGTCGCGGTAGGCCGCGGACCGGACGACGAGCTCGTGGTGCGGGCCGCGGTCGGCGATGTGCCCCGCGGTGAGGAAGACGACCTCGTCGGCCAGCGCGATCGTCGCCTTGCGGTAGGCCACGACGAGCACCGTCGGCCCGGAGCCGTCCGACGTCCGGGCGGCGAGCTCGGCCAGGATGCGTCGCTCGACGTCGGGGTCGAGCGCGCTCGTGGCGTCGTCCATCACCAGCAGCCGCGGCCGGCGCACGAGCGCGCGGGGCCAGGCGAGACGCTGGCGCTGCCCGCCGGACAGCGTCGTGCCGCGCTCCCCCAGCTGGGTGTCGAGCCCGTCGGGCAGGGCGCGCACGAACTCCTCGGCCTGGACGGTGCGCAGGGCGTCCCACACGGCGGCGTCGTCGACGTCGTGGCTGCCGAGCGTGACGTTCTCGCGCACGGTGTCGTCGAACAGGAACGTCGACTGCGGCACGAGGGCCACGGCGGAGGCCAGGTCGTCGTGGGTCAGGGTGCGGACGTCGACGCCGTCGAGCTCGACGCGTCCCTGTTGCGGGTCGACCAGCCGGACGAGCAGCGCCGTGAGCGTGCTCTTGCCGCTGCCGGTGGACCCGACGACGGCGGTGACCGAGCCGCGTCCGACGTGCAGGTCCAGGTGCGACAGGACCGGCCGCTCGGCGTCCGGGAACGTGTACGAGACGTCGCGCAGGTCCAGCTGCACGGCACCGGCGCCCGGCAGCGTGCGGTCGCCGTACTGCATCGAGCCGGTGGCGGCCAGGACGCTGTCGACGCGGTCCCAGCTGACGACGCTGCGCGGCAGCTCGCCCAGCACCCAGCCGATCGCCCGGACGGGGAAGGCGACCACGGTGAACAGGTAGGCCACCTGCACGACGTCGCCGGGCTCGGCGGCGCCGCTGGCGACCCGCCCGACGCCCAGGACGATGACGAGCAGGATGCCCAGGTTGGGCAGCGCCTCCAGCAGCGGGTCGAAGATGCTGCGGATGCGGCCGACCTCGATGTTGGCGTCGCGCAGCCGCTCGGTGGACGCGCGGAAGCGCTCGGTCTCGTCGGCCTCGCGGCCCAGCGACTTGACCACCATGGCGCCGTCGAACGACTCGTGCGCGACCGCGCTCACGTCGCCGCGCAGCGACTGGGCGCGGGCCGCCTTGGGCGAGAGCCAGCGCTGGTAGAAGACGTTGATGCCGAACAGGGCCGGGAAGACGACCAGACCGACGAGGGTCAGCACGAGGTCGGCCTCGATCATCGCGACGATCGCGGTCAGCAGCATCGCGACGACGCCGAGCGCCATCGGCAGCGGCATGAACACCGCCCACGTGGCCTCGACGTCGGCGTTGGCGTTGCTGAGCAGCTGGCCGGTCGGGTGACGGTGGTGCCAGGACATCGGCAGCGACAGGTACTGACGGGTGACGCGCCGGCGGTAGTCGGCGATGAGCCGGTAGTAGACCAGGCCGCCGACGAGCCGGCGTCCGACGATGCCCAGCGCGCGCAGGACCGCGACCCCGATGAACAGGAACACGGCGGTCCACAGCGCGCCCTCGGCGACGTCGCCGCGCTCGAACGAGGGGCGGATGACGTGGTCGGTGGCCCAGCCGAGCACCCACGCGTCCGCGACGGTCATCGCGCCGTACAGCAGGCTGCCCACGACCGAGACCGTGAACCACCACTTCTCGGCGACGATGCCGCGGCCCAGGAGGCCGAAGCCCCGGCGCATGATGCGGTCGTCGGTGCCCGTCAGGTCGTCGGGCGCGGTGGTGTCAACGGACATGGATTCCTTCGCGGCGCAGGCTGTCCTTCACCTGTCCGATGGTCAGCTCGCCGAAGTGGAACACGCTGGCGGCGAGCACGGCGTCGGCCCCGGCGTGCACGGCGGGGGCGAAGTGCTCCAGCCGTCCGGCACCGCCGCTCGCGATGAGCGGCACTCTCGTAACGCTGCGGACCGCCCGGATCATTTCCAGGTCGAAGCCCTGCTTCGTGCCGTCGGCGTCCATGGAGTTGAGCAGCACCTCGCCGACGCCCAGGTCGGCGGCCCGCTTGACCCACTCGACGGCGTCCAGGCCGGCCGAGCGGCGACCGCCGTGCGTCGTGACCTCGTACCCGCTGGGCTGCTCGTCGCTGCGCCGCGCGTCGACGCTGAGCACGAGCACCTGGTTGCCGAACCGGCCGGTGATCTCGGCGATGACCTCCGGACGCGCGATGGCCCCGGTGTTGATGCCGACCTTGTCGCGCCGGCGCGCAGCAGCCGGTTCACGTCGTCGACCTCGCGCACGCCGCCGCCGACCGTCAGGGGGATGAAGACCTGCTCGGCCGTGCTGCCGACGACCTCGAACGTCGTGGAGCGGTCGTCGGAGGACGCGGTGATGTCGAGGAAGGTCAGCTCGTCGGCACCCTCGGCGTCGTAGACCTTGGCCATCTCGACCGGGTCGCCGGCGTCCACGAGGTCGACGAAGTTGACGCCCTTCACGACGCGGCCGGCGTCGACGTCGAGGCAGGGGATCACACGGACGGCGAGAGACACCCCCGCAATCTACCGGTGGCCACCGACGGTTCCCCGCGCTGCCCCGGACGCGGACGACCCCTCCAGCCGCCGGGGCCGGAGGGGTCGTCGGACGCGTGCGGCCGGGTCTAGACCTCGGCGACGGCGGCCAGCGCCTCGGGCAGCGTGAACGCGCCCGCGTACAGCGCCTTGCCGACGATGGCGCCCTCGACGCCGGTGCCGGTGAGCGAGGCGATGGCCCGCAGGTCGTCCAGGCTCGAGACGCCGCCGGACGCGACGACCGGCTTGTCGGTGACCTCGCACACCTGGCGCAGCAGGTCCAGGTTCGGACCCTGCAGCGTGCCGTCCTTGGTGACGTCGGTGACGACGTAGCGGGCGACCCCGTCGCGCTCGAGCCGCTCGAGCACCTCGAACAGGTCGCCGCCGTCCTGCGTCCAGCCGCGGGCGGCCAGGGTGCGGCCGCGGACGTCCAGGCCCACGGCGATCTGGTCGCCGAAGCGGGCGACCGCGCTGGCGCACCACTGGGGGTTCTCGAGGGCGGCGGTGCCGAGGTTGACGCGGCGGCAGCCGGTGGCGAGCGCGGCCTCGAGGGACGCGTCGTCGCGGATGCCGCCGGACAGCTCGACCTTGACGTCCAGGCGGCCGACGACCTCGGCCAGCAGCTCGCGGTTCGAGCCCTTGCCGAACGCGGCGTCGAGGTCGACCAGGTGGATCCACTCCGCGCCGTCGCTCTGCCACTGCAGCGCGGCGTCGAGGGGCGAACCGTACGTCGTCTCGCTGCCGAGCTCGCCCTGGACCAGGCGCACGGCCTGTCCGTCGGCGACGTCGACAGCGGGGAGGAGCTCGAGAGTCACCGGGTGATCGTACCGACCGCTGCTCCCCCGCCCCGCTGCCGGTGCGCGGCGTGGACGCACGCTCGGCGGCTCCCTGCCCGGGGCGGTGAGCTGGCGTCCACCGCCCACCGCCTCGCGTGGACGCAGGCTCTCCACCCACCCGGGGGGCGCCGACGTGACGACGCTCCGCGCGTCCGGGTGTCGTCGTCGGTGCCCGCGCCTACGGTGTGACCATGGCCACCTTCGTGCTCGTCCGCGGCTTCTGGCTCGACCCCTCGTCCTGGCGCCACGTGGTGCCGCTGCTGGAGGAGCCGGGGCACCGCGTCCTGCTCGCCAGCCTGCCGGGCACCGGACCCGACGAGGACCGCGCCGGCGTGCGGCTGGCCGACCACGGTCGCCGCCGTCGTCGACGTCGTGCGCGCGGCCGGGGAGCCGGTCGTCCTCGTCGGCAGCAGCTTCGCCGGGCGTCTCGTGCAGGTGGTCGCCGAGGAGCATCCCGAGCTCGTGCGCGCGGCGGTGTTCGTCGACTCCTCCCCCATGCCGCTCGACCCGGCCGGCAGCGACCAGCCGGCCGGCGACGAGGTGCCGTTCAGCTGGGACGAGCTGAGCGAGCCCGAGCAGCGCGACCTCTCGCCCGAGCTGCGCGCCGAGATCGAGCGGTCCGCGGTCCCGTACCCGGCCCAGGTCGCCCGGGACGGCTGGGACCTCTCGGCCGGACGCCGGTTCGCCGTGCCCGCGCTCGCGGTGGCGTCCGGGTTCGACGAGGCCCAGCTCGAGACGTGGCGGCGTGACTACCCGGCGGTGGCGGCCGAGCTCGACGCCTACGACGACCTCGAGATCGCCTGGCTCCCGACGAGCCACTGGCCGCACCTCACCCGGCCCGACGACCTGGCGCAGATCCTGCTCGACGTCGTCGCCGAGCCGGACGCCTGAGGCGCGCCTAGAGCGTGCCGACCCAGTTGCGCAGCAGCTGCGCGCCGGCGTCGCCGGACTTCTCGGGGTGGAACTGGGTCGCCCACAGCGGCCCGTTCTCGACCGCGGAGACGAAGCGCTCCTCGCCGTAGGACGTCCAGGTGACGACCGGCTGCGGGAACGCCGGCGGCGGGTCGAGCAGCCACTCGCGCACGCCGTAGGAGTGCACGAAGTAGAACGACGCGTCCTCCAAGCCGGCGAACATCCGCGAGCCGTCTCCGGGCTGGACGGTGTTCCAGCCCATGTGCGGCACGACCGGCGCCTGCAGCGGCTCGACCGTGCCCGGCCACTCGCCGCACCCGGTCGCCCGGACGCCGTGCTCGATGCCCTCGGCGAACAGGATCTGCATGCCCACGCAGATGCCCAGCACCGGACGGTTCGCGACGAGCCGCTTCTCGATGAGCCGCTCGCCGTCGACCGCTCGCAGGCCCTCCATGCAGGCCGCGAACGCACCGACGCCGGGCACGAGCAGGCCGTCGGCCTCCAGGGCGACGTCCTGGTCGGCGGTCAGCACGACCTCGGCCCCGGCGCGCTCGACGGCGCGCACGGCCGAGCGCAGGTTGCCCGAGCCGTAGTCGAGGACGGCGACCGTCGCGGTCACAGCGCTCCCTTGGTGCTGGGGACGCCGGTCTCGCGCGGGTCGAGCGCGACGGCCTCGCGCAGCGCCCGGGCGAGCGCCTTGAACTGGCACTCGGCGATGTGGTGCGGGTCGCGCCCGGCGAGCAGGGTCATGTGCATGGTCAACCCCGCGTGGTGGGCGATCGATTCCAGCACGTGCGACGTGAGCGAGCCCACGTACTGGCCGCCGATGATCGCGGTGATCTGGCGCTCCGGCTCACCGCTGTGCACGAAGTACGGGCGGCCCGAGACGTCGACGACGCACGTGGCGATCGCCTCGTCCAGCGGGATCGTCGCGTTGCCGTAGCGGCGGATGCCGGCCTTGTCGCCGAGCGCCTCGCGCAGCGCCTCGCCCAGGCAGATCGCGGTGTCCTCGACGCTGTGGTGGGCGTCGATGTGCAGGTCGCCGACGGTGCGGACGGTCAGGTCGATGAGCGAGTGACGACCGAGCGCCGTGAGCATGTGGTCGTAGAAGCCCACGCCCGTGTCGATGTCCGTGCGTCCGGTGCCGTCGAGGTCGATCTCGACGACGACGTGGGACTCGGACGTCTTTCGCTCGATGCGAGCCGTACGGGTCATCTCGAGGTCACCTCCGTCAGTGCCTGGTGGAACGTTGCCATCTCCTGCGGCGTGCCGATCGACACGCGCAGCCATCCGTCGGGTCCAGTCTCCCGGATCAGCACGCCGCGCTCGACGAGGGCCTGCCAGACGGCGTGCCGGTCGTCGAAGCGTCCGAACAGGACGAAGTTCGCGTCCGACGCCGCGACCTCGAACCCCTGCTCGGCGAGCCGGCTCGCGGTCTCGTCGCGGGTGCGGCGCAGCTGGTCGACCTGGCCGAGCAGCTCGTCGGCGTGACGCAGCGCGGCGACCGCCGTGGCCTGCGAGACCGCCGACAGGTGGTACGGCAGGCGGACGATGCGCAGCGCGTCGATGATCGCCGGGGCGGCGGCGACGTAGCCCAGCCGGCCGCCGGCCAGCGCGAACGCCTTGCTCATCGTGCGGGTGACGAGCAGCCGCGGGAACTCCTGCAGCAGCTCCAGGGCGCTGGGCACGCCGTCACGGCGGAACTCGGCGTACGCCTCGTCGACGACGACGACGCCGGGCGCGGCCTCGAGCACCGCCCGGGCGTGGGCCGGGTCCAGCGCCGTGCCGGTCGGGTTGTTCGGGCTGGTGAGCACGACGACGTCCGGCTGCTCGGCCGCGATGAGGGCGAGCGCGGCGTCGACGTCGATCCCGAAGTCGTCGCGCCGGCGTCCGGCCACCCAGCGGGTGTGCGTGTTGCGCGCGTACTCGGGGTACATCGAGTACGTCGGCGCGAACGACAGCGCCGTGCGTCCGGGCCCGCCGAACGCCTGCAGCACCTGCTGCATGACCTCGTTGGAGCCGTTGGCCGCCCACACGTGCCGTGCGGTCAGTCCGTGCCCCAGGTACGCGGCCAGGCCCTCGCGCAGCTGCGTCGCCTCGCGGTCGGGGTAGCGGTTCAGCCCCAGGGCGACCTCGCGCACGGCGGCGGCGATGTCGTCCGCGGCCGCCTCGCTCGGGCCGTACGGGTTCTCGTTGGTGTTCAGTTGCACGGGGACGTCGAGCTGCGGGGCGCCGTAGGGCTCCTCGTCACGCAGCTCGTCGCGCAGCGGCACCCACGCGGGGACGCTCATCGCGCCGCCGCCGGAAGAAGAGCACCGTAGACCGACGGCGCGATTCGTGGCATCTGATCGTTCACTCGCTGACGCTCGCTCATCGCGCCGTGCGGATCGAGACGGCGGCGCCGTGTCCGGGCAGGTCCTCGGCCTCGGCGAGCGTGACGACGTGGCCCCCGACCTCGCGCAGGGCGTCCTCGGTGTAGGTGACGACCTGCATGTTCTTGCAGAACGCGCGCACCGACAGCCCCGAGGAGTGGCAGGCGCAGCCGGCCGTCGGCAGGACGTGGTTCGAGCCGGCCGCGTAGTCGCCCAGCGACACGGGCGCGAACGGGCCGACGAAGACCGCACCGGCGTTGACGATCCGCGCGGCGTCGGCCGCGGCGTCGCGCGTCTGCACCTCGAGGTGCTCGGCGGCGTACGCGTTGGCGACGTCGACGCCCTGGTCGGTGTCGCGGACCAGGACGACGCCGGACTGGCGTCCGGTCAGCGCGGTCGTGACGCGCTCGGCGTGCTTGGTCGCGGCGACCTGGGTCTCGAGCTCGGCCTCGACGGCCGCGACCAGCGCCTCGCTGTCGGTGATGAGCACCGAGGCGGCCATCGGGTCGTGCTCGGCCTGGCTGATGAGGTCCGCCGCGACGAACGCGGCGTCCGCCGTCTCGTCGGCGACGATGGCGATCTCGGTCGGGCCGGCCTCGGAGTCGATGGCGACCTGGCCGCGCACGAAGCGCTTCGCGGCGGCCACGTAGATGTTGCCGGGGCCGGTCACGAGGTTCACCGGGGCGCACGACTCGGTGCCGTACGCCAGCATCGCGACGGCCTGGGCGCCGCCGGCAGCGTAGACCTCGTCGACACCGAGCAGCGCGCACGCGGCGAGGATCGCCGGGTGCGGGGCGCCGCCGAACTCCGCCTGCGGCGGGGTGGCGATGGCGATGGACGGGACGCCGGCGACCTGCGCCGGCACGGTGTTCATGACCACGGTGCTGATCAGCGGCGCGAGCCCGCCGGGGACGTACAGGCCGACGCGCTGCATCGGGACGATGCGGCGCTCCACCACGGCGCCGGGCGCCACGGTGGTGGTGACGCTCTGCTCGAGCTCGGCCTCGCAGGTGGCGCGCAGGCGCGTGATCGACTGCTCCAGCGCGGCACGGACGTCCGGGTCGAGCGTCCTCAGCGCCTCGGTGATCTGCTCGGCCGGGACGCGCAGGGACGTCGGACGGACGCCGTCGAAGCGCTCGCCGAGGGCGAGCACCGCCTCGTCGCCCTCCGTGCGGACCTGCTCGCAGATGCCCGCGACGGCCTGCAGCGCATGATCGATGTCGACCTCGCCGCGCGGCACGGCGGCGGCGTACTCGCGGAGGTCGTCGACGGGACGCAGGTCGATCTGTCGCAGGAAGGGCACCGGTCGATCCTACCGGGGCCGGACGGGGAGCCCCCGCCGTCCGGCCCGTGGTGGACGTCTCACGCTCGCCCTCAGCGGACGCCGGCACCGGCCGCCGGTCGCTAGGGTGTCGCCCATGGCTGCGGGCACCCCGGCGACGACGCTGCTCACGCGACTCGGCGTCCCCTTCACCGCCCACCCGTACACGCACGACCCCCGGGCCGAGTCGTACGGCCTCGAGGCGGCCGAGGCGCTCGGCGTCGACCCGGACCGGGTGTTCAAGACGCTCATGGTCGACGTCGACGGCGAGCTGTGCGTAGGCATCGTGCCGGTGTCCGGGTCGCTCGACCTCAAGGCGGTGGCCGCGGCGCTCGGCGGCAAGAAGGCGCAGATGGCCGACAAGGCGGCCGCCCAGCGGGCCACCGGCTACGTGCTCGGCGGCATCTCCCCCGTCGGGCAGAAGAAGGCCCACCGCACGGTGCTCGACGAGACCGCGGAGCTCCACGAGACCGTCTTCGTCTCCGGCGCCGACCTTGTTGCTGTATGCGCTAGCCATGAAATGCCAGTGAGCGCCCTCGATCTGACCGGCCTTGATGAGATAGGCGTCCGACCGGATCTGCCTTGCGAGTTCCTCGCTCCAAACCT
>NZ_JBNFNZ010000039.1:0-11003 GCF_057364525.1 Aeromicrobium sp. PFPM2_SD2 | reverse complement strand
GCCAGGACCGCGGCGAGCACCGTGCCGAGGCCGGCGGCGAGCCACACGCCGCTGACGCCCTCGCGACGCGCCCCCGCCACGTCCCCCCGCGCCTGCAGCCGCGCGACGGTCGCCGTCGTCCCGTAGGCCAGGAAGATGCACAGGCCGACGACGGTGCCGAGCACGGTCGAGGCCACGGCGAGCCCGGCGAGCGGCACCGTGCCCAGGTGCCCGACGACGATCGTGTCGGCCAGCAGCATCAGCGGCTCGGTGACCAGCGCGGCGAACGCCGGCACCGCGATCGTCACGATCCGGCGGTCCATCTCACGCATGGGGACAGCCTGCCGTGTCGACAAGTCTGCACCGACGGCCGGGCCGGGAGATCTTTCTTGTGTGCACACCGTGTGCACCGCGTTCGTGCAGGTCAGAGGCGGTTTGAGCGCCTCGCGCGGCGCTTCGTCCCCAGGTTGTTCCACAGACTGTGCACACAGGTTCGCGGCGTTTCCCACAGCCGTGGACGACCTGTGCACAGGGGGTGTTCACGACGGGCTTGGAGACCACCCGGCGCGCGTCCTACGGTGACGCGTCGGACCGGCGCACGATGGTTGTCAGAGGTGCCCGGCAGAGTGCGTGCGGACGAGAGGGGACTTGCTGCGTGAGCGTCACGGATCTGTATGCCGCCGAGCCGGAGCCGGAGGAGGGCGACCTCGGTCGCGTCCCGCCGCAGGACATCCCGGCGGAGCAGAGCGTCCTGGGCGCCATGCTGCTGAGCAAGAACGCGATCGACCCGGCGACCGACATCCTCGAGGGGCGTGACTTCTACCGCCCGGCCCACGAGCTGATCTTCGAGACCATCTCCGACCTGTCCCAGCGCGGCGAGCCGGCCGACGCGATCACCGTCGCCGCCGAGCTCCAGCGCCGCGGCGAGCTGGCCAAGGTCGGCGGCGCGCCGTACCTGCACACGCTGGTCGCCAGCGTGCCGATCGCCTCCAACGTCGACTTCTACGCCGAGATCGTCCGCGAGAAGGCCGTCCTGCGCCGCCTGGTCGAGGTCGGCCAGCGCATCGCGCAGATGGGCTGGGCCGAGCAGGGCGAGATCGCCGAGGTCGTCGACCGCGCCCAGGCCGCGGTCCTCGACGTCGACGGCGCGAGCGCCGCCGAGGACTACCGGCAGATGACCGAGCTGATCCCGGAGACCATCCAGGAGATCGACGACATCCAGAACCGCGACGGTGACATGGCCGGTCTGGCGTCGGGCTTCCCCGAGCTCGACCGCCTCACCACCGGCTTCCGTCCGGGCCAGATGATCGTCGTCGCCGCCCGCCCCGGTGTCGGCAAGTCCACCCTCGGCCTGGACTTCTGCCGCGCCGCCGCGATCAAGAACCGCAAGACCTGCGCGATCTTCAGCCTGGAGATGTCGGGCTCGGAGATCGCCATGCGTCTGCTCTCGGCCGAGGCGAAGGTGGCCATCCACCACATGCGCGGCGGCGGCATGTCCAAGCGCGACTGGGACGCGATCAGCCGCGCGATGCCGCAGGTCAACGGCGCGCCGATCATCATCGACGACAGCCCGAACCTGACGATGCCCGAGATCCGCTCCAAGGCCCGGCGCATCAAGAAGCAGTTCGGGCTCGACCTGGTCGTCATCGACTACCTGCAGCTGATGAGCTCGGGCAAGAAGGTCGAGAACCGTCAGGTCGAGGTCTCGGAGTTCTCGCGTGCGATCAAGCTGCTGGCCAAGGAGCTCGAGGTCCCGGTCGTCGCGATCAGCCAGCTGAACCGTGGCTCGGAGCAGCGCACCGACAAGACGCCGATGATCTCCGACCTGCGCGAGTCCGGCTCGATCGAGCAGGATGCCGACATGGTGCTGCTGCTGCACCGTCCCGACGCCACCGGCGCCGGCGAGTCCGAGCGTCCCGGCGAGGCCGACATCATCGTGGCCAAGAACCGTTCGGGCCCGGTCTCCAAGGTCGCGGTCAGCTTCCAGGGCCACTACTCGCGCTTCACGCCGATGGCCCACGACGACGCGGGCGGCGGCGGCGCGGCCGCGGGCGAGTTCTACGGCTGAGCGGGCTTCGTCGCCTTCCCGTCGAGCCACAAGGTGTCGGACACGTCGCGGTGGCTGCCGCTCGTGCCGACGTGCTTGTCGCTGATCTGCGGCCCCTTGGTGATGACGTGCACCATCGCCATCCCGTGCCCGCGGCCTAGCTCGTAGTCGGCCTTGAGCCAGTCGAGGATCTCACCGGCCTTCGTGCCCGGCCCGTACCCGCGGGCCCCGGCATCCTCGAGCAGCTGGCGCGGGGTGCGGCCGGTCTTGTCCTCGATCGCGTCGAGGTACGCCTGGAACGACATGGCCGGATCATCGCGCGGACGCGGGTGCAGTCACAGGATCGCCTCAGGCGTCCCCGCTAGTCTCGCCGGGTGACTTCCCTCGTCCTGACCGAAGCCGCTCCCGGCGCCCCCACCGACGGCCTCGCCGGGTGGGTCGTCAGCCTCATGGACGCCCTCGGCCCGGTCGGGGCCGCGATCGCGGTCGGCATGGACAACGTCTTCCCGCCCATCCCCAGCGAGATCATCCTGCCGCTGGCCGGCTTCGCCGCCGCCCAGGGCACGTTCAGCCTCACCGCCGCGCTGGTCGCCACCACGCTCGGCTCGGTGGTCGGTGCGCTGCTGCTGTACGGCTTCGGTCGCGCCTTCGGACGTCCGCGCGCCGCCTGGGTCTTCGAGCACGTCCCGCTGCTGAAGATCGAGGACCTCGAGCGCACCGAGGCGTGGTTCGCCAAGCACGGCTACAAGGCGATCTTCTTCGGCCGGATGGTGCCGATCTTCCGCAGCCTCATCTCGCTGCCCGCCGGGGTGGAGAAGATGAACGTCGGGCTGTTCCTGCTGTTCACCACGGCCGGCAGCTTCCTGTGGAACGCGATCTTCGTGATCGCCGGCTACCGGCTGGGCGCGAACTGGACCGAGGTCGAGCCGTACGCCGACACCTTCCAGAAGCTGGTCATCCTGGCCGTGCTCGTGGTCATCGCCGTGTTCGTCGTCGTCCGCGTGCGCCAGCTGCCCCGCTTCCACCGGGAGAAGTAGCCCTCAGCCGCGGCTCCACCGCTCGGTCTGGGTCAGCCGGAACAGGTAGACGAGCGGCGGCAGGACGACGAGCCCGGCCAGGACCACGACGACGAGCAGGGCCCGCAGGGTCGCCGGCGCCCCGGCGCCGTCCTCGATCGTCACCTCGTCGACCAGCAGCCAGGGGTACTGCCCCACTCCCCAGCCGGTGACGACCGAGCCGACCGCTCCGACGGCCGCGAGCCGCGCGATCCCGTAGCGCCGCCGCCACAGCAGCACCAGGGTCGCCGCCCCGCACACCGCCGACAGGACGATGAGCGGCGCCGCCTGGCCGCGCACGCCCTCGCTGAGGGTCGGGGCGTCGTGCTGGAGCGGCAGCAGAGCCACCAGCACGACCACGCCGGTGAGGACGCCCACCCCGAGCGTGCGGACGCGCAGGCGCGACGCCAGGTCCGGCTGGCCGGCGCGCTCGGCGTCCGCGGTCAGGAAGGTGCCGGCCAGGAAGACGCAGGTGCCCACGGCGATGAGTCCGCCGAACAGGGACGTGGGGTGCAGCCACGAGTCCAGCACTGGGCCCTCGCCCTCGGCCGGCACGCGTCCGGACGCGATCGCCCCGGCCACGGTGCCGAGGAAGAACGGGGTGATGAGCGAGCTGGTGGCGAACACGGCACCGAACAGCCGGGCCTGGCCGAGCGTCCCGGCGTACTTGCGGAACGCGAAGCTCGCGCCGCGCAGGACGATGCCCAGCAGCGCCAGCGCGAGGGGGAGGATGAGCGTGGTCGTCGCGGCGGCGAACGTCTCGGGGAACGCCGTCCACCACATGACGAGCACGTAGATGAGCCAGACGTGGTTCGCCTCCCACACCGGGCCGATGCTGTGGTCGACGAGCAGGCGCACCCGGCTGCCCTCGCGCGCGTCGCCGGCGGTGAGGTCGTAGAAGCCCGCGCCGAAGTCGGCCCCGCCCAGCACGGCGTAGCAGACCACGCCCACGAAGAGGGCGACCGCGACGACCACCGCGACGCTCACGACGAGCTCCTGCGCGCGTCGGCCGGCTCGGGCCCGTACGGCACGGGCAGGTCCTCCTCGCCCGCCCGCCAGCGCCGGGCCATGGAGCGCAGCACGACGACGGCACCCACGGTCATGAGGACGTAGACCAGCGTCGTGACGCCGAGGCTCCACCACAGGCCGTGACTGGTGCTGGCCGCGTCCTCGGTGCGCAGCACCTCCCACACCGTCCAGGGCTGGCGGCCGACCTCCGTGGCCACCCAGCCGCACTCCATCGCCAGCACGGCGAGCGGTCCGGCGACGACCGCCGCGCGCAGGAACCAGCGGTGGTCGGTGAGGTGCCGGCCGCGCCAGCGGGCGAGCCAGAACGACACCACGGCCAGCGCCAGCAGCGTGCCGATGCCGACCATGGTCTGGAACGCCAGGTGGGTGATGTTGACCGGCGGCTGGTCCTGCACGGGGATGGTGTCCAGGCCCTGCACCGGCTTGTCGAACGAGCCGCGGGCGATGAACGAGCCGATCCGCGGCACGTCGATCGCCCCCCGCACCTCGCCGTCGACCAGCAGGCCCCCGAGGCGCAGCGGCGCGGGCTGCTCGGTGGTGGTCGCCAGCTCGAACGCGGCCAGCTTGCTCGGCTGCGTCTCGCCCAGCCGCAGGCCGAGCACGTGCCCGACGAACGGCTGCACGACCGCGGCCACCGAGGCGAACACGAACGGGACGGTGAACCCGAGGCGGTGGTGGCGGTCGACGCGTCCGCGCAGCATCCCGGCGGCGTAGACGCCGGCCACGACGAAGCCCACGACCATGAACGCCGCGATCCACATGTGGGCGAACTGCAGCAGGGCGCCGTCGTTGAACATCGCCCGCCAGGGACGCACGTCGGTGACCTCGCCGTCGACCATCCGGAAGCCGGTGGGGTTGTTCATCCACGCGTTGACCGAGACGACGCAGAACGTCCCGACGACCCCCGCCGCGGCCATCGGCACCAGCATGAGCAGGTGCAGCCGCGGGGCCATCCGGTCCCAGCCGTACAGGTACAGGCCCAGGAAGATCGCCTCGACGAAGAACGACAGGCCCTCGAGCGCGAACGGCAGGCCCAGCACGTCACCGAACGGACCCATGAGCCCGGGCCACAGCAGGCCCATCTCGAAGCTGAGCACCGTGCCGGACACCGCACCGATCGCGAACAGCACCGCCGAGACCTTGGCCCAGCGCCGGGCCAGGACGAGCGCGCCGGCGTCCCCGCGCACCACCCCGCGGAAGTGGGCCACGAAGATCATGGACGGGAACGCGACGCCGAAGCAGGCGAGCACGATGTGCCACCCCAACGACAGCGCCATCTGCTGGCGCGCCGGCATCAGGCCGGGCGGCTCGGCGACGAGCAGGCCGAGGGCGTGCAGGGTGTCCATGGCGCCTCGCAGCGAGAACGGGAGAGGCCTTCAGTGCACCACGGGCGGTCCGTCGGTGCCAGGGCGAGCGGTCCCAGCGCGCGAGACGTCTGGACGCTGTCGGTGGCGCGGCGCACGATGGGCTCCATGACCGCGATCACCACCGCCGAGGCGGCCGCCGGCGTCGACCCGCGCCACTGGACCGTGCAGGACGGCACGCTGCTGGCCAGCCTCGACACGTCCGACTTCGCCCACGGGCTGGAGCTCGTGACGCTCATCGGCGACCTGGCCGAGTCCGTCGACCACCACCCCGACGTCGACCTGCGGTACGGGTCGGTTCGTGTGCGACTCGTCTCCCACGACGTGGGCGGGCTCAGCGAGCGCGACGTGCGCCTGGCCCAGCGCATCTCGGCCCTGCTGGACGAGATGGACGTCACCGCCACGCCGCGTCCGGCCCAGACGCTGCAGGTCGCCATCGACACCCGGGACGCCGCGCGCATCCGCCCGTTCTGGGCCGCCGTCCTCGGCTACGAGGAGCGCCGGCGCGGTGACGCGATCGACCTCGTCGACCCGACCGGCGTCGGGCCCACGATCTGGTTCCAGCCCATGGACGAGTCGCGCACGCAGCGCAACCGCATCCACCTGGACGTGTGGGTGCCGGCCGCGCACGCGGACGAGCGGGTGTCGGCCGCGCTGGCCGCCGGCGGGCACCTGGAGACGTCCGAGCACGCGCCGAGCTGGTGGGTGCTGGCCGACGCCGAGGGCAACGAGGCGTGCGTGTGCACGTGGCAGGAGGAGCCCGACGAAGTGTGAGGTGCGGCCCGGCGACCTAGCGTGGGGAGCATGAGCGAGCGAAGCGAGCGACGGATCAGGAATCTCATCGGCGGACGTCCGTACCGTGCGATCTTCACGGAGGTCGGCCGATGAGCGAGCGAAGCGAGAAGAGCGAGAAGAGCGTCGTCGAGTCCGTGAAGCCCCAGCTGTTCATCGGGGGCGAGTGGCGGGCCGCCGAGGGCGGCGGCACCTTCGCCGTCGAGGATCCCTCCACCGGCGAGACGCTGGTCGAGGTCGCCGACGCGACCCCCGCCGACGGCAAGGCGGCCATCGACGCCGCCGTCGCCGCGCAGAAGGAGTGGGCCGCGTCCGCGCCGCGCGACCGCGGCGAGATCCTGCGCAAGGCGTTCGAGCTGATCGTCGAGCGCACCGACGAGATCGCCACGCTCATGACGCTGGAGATGGGCAAGCCGATCAGCGAGAGCAAGGCCGAGATCGCCTACGGCGCCGAGTTCTTCCGCTGGTTCTCCGAGGAGGCGGTGCGCGTCGCCGGCCGCTACTCGGTCTCGCCGAACGGCGCGACCCGCCTGCTGACGCTCAAGCAGCCGGTCGGCCCCTGCCTCATGATCACGCCCTGGAACTTCCCGCTGGCCATGGGCACCCGCAAGATCGGCCCGGCCATCGCCGCCGGCTGCACCATGGTGATGAAGCCGGCCAGCCTCACGCCGCTGACGATGCTCTACCTGGCCGACCTGCTCGCCGAGGCGGGCCTGCCGAAGGGCGTCCTCAACGTCGTCACCACGAAGTCGACCGGCGACGTCATGGAGCCGATCATCCGCGACCCGCGGCTGCGCAAGCTGACGTTCACCGGGTCCACCGAGGTCGGCCGCTCGCTGGTCGAGCAGAGCGCCGACGGCCTGCTGCGCCTGTCGATGGAGCTCGGCGGCAACGCGCCGTTCCTGGTGTTCGGCGACGCCGACCTCGACAAGGCGGTCGACGGGGCGATGCTCGCCAAGATGCGCAACATCGGCGAGGCGTGCACGGCCGCGAACCGGTTCATCGTCCACGAGTCCGTCGCCGAGGAGTTCAGCCGCCGCCTGGCCGAGCGCATGGCCGGGCTGAAGGTCGGCCGCGGCACCGAGGACGGCGTCGACGTCGGCCCGCTCGTCGAGGCCAAGCAGCGCGACAAGGTCGCCGAGCTCGTCGACGACGCCGTGCAGCACGGGGCGAAGACGCTCACCGGCGGCAAGGCCGTGGACGGCGCCGGCTACTTCTACGAGCCGACGGTGCTCGTCGACGTCCCGCAGGAGGCGCGGGTCTTCCGCGAGGAGATCTTCGGCCCGGTCGCGCCGGTCTTCACCTTCCGCGAGGACGAGGAGGCGATCGCCATGGCCAACGACACCGAGTTCGGCCTCGTCGCCTACGCCTTCACCCAGGACTACCAGCGTGCCATCCGCGTCTACGAGGGCCTGGAGACCGGCATGGTCGGCATGAACCAGGGCATCGTGTCGAACCCGGCCGCGCCGTTCGGCGGCGTCAAGGCGTCCGGCTTCGGCCGCGAGGGCGGCTCCGAGGGCATCGAGGAGTACCTCGAGACCAAGTACGTCGGCCTCGCCCTGTAGGCCCTCCGGCACGATCCGGACGCGAAGGCACCACGATCCGCTGGATCGTGGTGCCTTCGCGTCCACATCTCGGCAGCGCCGAGCCGCGGTGAGGTCCTACAGGAAGTCGAGCGGGTCGAACTGGTCGATCGGGATGACCCGCAGGCGCGGCAGCACGACGTTGAACGCCTCGACGTCGTGCTCGAGGTCCAGCAGCTCCAGGCCGCGGTGCTCCAGGGCGTGGAAGCCGCTGTTGCGGAACTCCTCGAACCCCATGACGCCGACCCGGCGGTCGCCGTCGACGAGCGTCTCGATCTGGGGCAGGAAGTCGCCGTCGTTGCTGGCCAGCATGACGTCGTCGTCGCGCTGCGCGATGGCCTCCAGCGTGCGCTGGATGGCCATGTCGACGACCTTGTCGTCGGGCCCGCCGGACAGCGGCACGGGACGGTAGCCGATCGCGATGAGCGCCTGGACGAACGGCATCGGCAGGTCGCCGTTGACGGCCAGGAAGAACAGGCCCTTGACCGGCTGGTCCCAGTGGCCCTCGGCGAAGCGGAGCAGGCGGTCCCAGCGGGGACGCTCCTGCGGCTGGGGGCGGCGGCCGAAGATCGACTGCCCGAGGGTCGCGTCGATGTTCTCGCCGTCGACGAGCAGGTAGGTCACGGTGCCGGCGTCGTCCATGCCCGCAGCCTACGGCTCAGAGCGGGACGTCGGCCCGGCGACCGGCCGGGCCGACCGGCTTCGTCAGCTGCTCGCGGTAGAGCCGCGCGTACAGGCCCTCCTCGTTCGCGAGCAGGTCCTCGTGCGTGCCGGACTCGACCAGGTGCCCGTCCTCGAGGCCGTAGATCACGTCGGCCTTGCGGATGGTCGAGAGCCGGTGCGCGATCGCGATGGTCGTGCGCTCGCGGGTGGCGCGCTCGAGCGCCTCCTGGACGAGCCGCTCGGTCTCGGTGTCCAGCGCGCTCGTGGCCTCGTCGAGGATGAGGATGCGCGGGTCCTTGAGCAGCACGCGGGCGATGGCCAGGCGCTGCTTCTCGCCGCCGGACAGCCGGTAGCCGCGCTCCCCGGTGACCGTCTCGTAGCCCTCCGGGAAGCTCATGATCCGGTCGTGGATGTTCGCGTCACGGGCCGCGCGCTCGATCTCGGCGGCGCTCGCCCCGGGCTTGGCGTAGGCGATGTTCTCGCGGATGGTTCCGTGGAACAGGTACGGCTCCTGGGTCACCATGCCCACCGCGTCGGCCAGCGACGACAGCGTCAGGTCGCGCACGTCGTGGCCGTCGATGAGCACCTGGCCCTCGGTGACGTCGTAGAAGCGCGGCACGAGGTAGGACGCGGTGGTCTTGCCCGAGCCGGACAGCCCGACGAGCGCCGCGAGCTGGCCCGGCTCCACGACCAGCGAGACGTCGCGCAGCGCCCAGCCCGAGCCCGGGACGGCGTCGGCGTCCTCGATGCGCTCCTGGCGGCCCGGCGTCGCCGAACCGTGCCCGCCGGGCGGAGCCGGTGAGCTCACGCGGCTCGGGGTAGCGGAACGAGACGTCGCGCAGCTCCACGCGTCCGCGCAGGGTGGCCGGGTCGAGCGCGACCGCGCCCGGACGCTCGGTGATGGCCGGCTCGAGGTCCAGGTACTCGAAGATGCGACGGAACAGCGCGAGGGACGTCTGCACGTCCAGGGTGACGCGCATGAGCTGCAGCAGCGGCATCTGCAGGCGGGACTGCAGCGTCGTGAACGCCACCAGGGTGCCGGCGGTGAGCGCGTCCTCGCCGCCGGGCAGTCGTCCGGTGATGAGCAGGCCGGCCACGAGGTAGATGAGCGCCGGGGTGATGGCGAAGAAGGTCTGGACGGTGGCGAAGAACGTCCGGCCGGTCATGGCCTGCTCGACCTGCAGCCGGGTCTGCTCGCGGTTGGCCTCGCGGTAGCGCTCGACCTCGGAGTCGGCGCGGTTGAACACCTTCGACAGCAGGATGCCCGAGACGCTCAGCGCCTCCTCGGTGATCGCGGTCATCTCCGACAGCGACTCCTGCGTGCGGCGGGCGAGCCGCTGGCGCCGGCGTCCGACCTGGAGCTGGATCCAGACGAACAAGGGCATCAGCACGAGCGTCAGCAGCGTGAGCTGCCACGACAGCAGCAGCATCGACACGACCGCGGCGACGACCGTCACGGAGTTCTGCACGATGGTCGTGGCGGTGTCGGTGAGCACCGTGCGGACACCGGCGACGTCGTTGGCCAGCCGCGACTGGATGGCGCCGGTCTTCGTGGCGGTGAAGAACGCCAGCTCCATCTGCTGCAGGTGGGCGAACAGGTCGCCGCGCAGGTCGGCCATCGCCGAGTTCCCGATGGTGGACGTGAGCCAGTTCTGCCCGATGCCGATGAGCGCGGTGACGACCGGGATCAGGCACATCGCGGCCACGAGGACGCCCAGCAGGCCGAGCCGCGGGTCGCCCCCGTCGAGCGGGAACAGCGCGTCGTCGAAGACGGCCCGGGTGAGGAACGGCACCAGGGACGTCAGCGCGGCGGCGACCACGACGGCGACGAGCACCAGTCCGATGCGTCCGCGGTAGGGCCGCAGCAGCCGGGCGATGCGGGGCAGGACCGGCTCGTCGCGGGCCAGGTCGTCCTTCGTCAGGTGGGTGACGACAGCACTGGAGCGCGGCATCAGTCTCCGGCGCCGCCGTCGACACGGGTCAGCGCGAGCTCGCTCTCGTCGTCGCGGACCTTCTTCAGCTCCACGGTGCCCCACACGCCGACGGTGCTGTTCAGCCGTCCCCACAGGAACAGGCGTTGGGGGTTGCGCACGTCGGCGACGTCGGTCTGCAGCGTCACCTCGACCGGCATGGAGGTGGTCTCGACGCTCGTGGCGGCCAGCACCTCGCTCTTGGAGTCGACGAGCTTGACGGTCACGACGGCGCCGCCGCCCAGGCCGACCCGTTCGGGGATGGTCACCGTGACGGGGACGGCGAGGACGGAGGGGCGGCTGGGGTCCTGGGTCACGCCCCGATCGTAGTCCCGGGCCGGGTGGCCCGCCCGGGCAGACAGAGGGTGTGACAGCCTTCAGGCACCCCTCGAGAGGAGCACGACGTGACCGAGCAGCCGACCCCCGACTTCGGGACCGTGGCCGTCCTGGGCGGCACCGGACCGCAGGGCCGCGGCCTGGCCCGTCGCTTCGCGACCGCCGCGTCCGCGTCGTCCTGCGCC
>NZ_JBNFNZ010000038.1:0-11007 GCF_057364525.1 Aeromicrobium sp. PFPM2_SD2 | reverse complement strand
GTCCCTCCGTCGTCCCGACCCTCGAGCCCGAGCAGCGCGCCGCCGTCGAGCGTCACGTGGCCTCCGCGCCCGTGGTCGAGCTGGCCGAGCGGTTCGTGGCCGCCGGGCACGAGCTCGCCCTCGTGGGCGGTCCGGTGCGCGACGCCCTGCTCGGACGTCCGGGCGCCGACTGGGACCTCACGACGTCCGCCACCCCCGACGAGGTCGAGCGCCTGGTCGCGGGCTGGGCCGACGCCACCTGGGACGTGGGCCGCGAGTTCGGCACCATCGGCATCCGCAAGGGCGACCACCAGGTCGAGATCACGACGTACCGCACCGACACCTACGACCCGGCGTCGCGCAAGCCGGTGGTCGCGTTCGGCGACACCATCGAGGGCGACCTGTCGCGGCGCGACTTCGCGGTCAACGCGATGGCCCTGCGCCTGCCGTCGCTGGAGTTCGTCGACCCCTTCGGCGGCCTGGACGACCTCGCGGCGCGGGTGCTGCGCACGCCGGTGACGGCCGAGCAGTCCTTCGACGACGACCCGCTGCGGATGATGCGCGCCGCGCGGTTCACCGCCCAGCTCGGCTTCACCGCCGCGCCGGACGTCGTGGCGGCCATGACGGCGATGGCCGAGCGCATCGCCATCGTCTCGGCCGAGCGGGTGCGCGAGGAGCTGTCCAAGCTCGTCCTGGGCGCCCACCCGCGCGGCGGCCTGACGCTGCTGGTCGACACCGGCCTGGCCGACCACGTCCTGCCCGAGCTGCCGGCCCTGCGGCTGGAGAGCGACGAGCACCACCGGCACAAGGACGTCTACGAGCACTCGCTCACGGTGCTGGAGCAGGCCGTCGAGCAGGAGGACCGGCTCGGCGGTCCGGACCTGGTCGTCCGGCTCGCCGCCCTGCTGCACGACATCGGCAAGCCGCGCACCCGCCGCTTCCAGCCCGGCGGCACCGTGACCTTCCACCACCACGACGTCGTCGGGGCGAAGATGGCCCGCAAGCGGCTCAAGGCGCTGCGCTACAGCAACGACGTCGTCGACCAGGTGAGCACGCTCGTCGAGCTGCACCTGCGCTTCCACGGCTACGGCAGCGGCGAGTGGACCGACTCGGCCGTGCGCCGCTACGTCCGCGACGCCGGCGACCAGCTCGAGCGCCTGCACATCCTCACCCGGGCCGACTGCACGACCCGCAACCAGCGCAAGGCCGCGCGCCTGCGCCGCTCCTACGACCACCTCGAGGAGCGCATCGCCGCGCTGTCCGAGGCCGAGGAGCTCGCGTCCATCCGCCCGGACCTGGACGGCCAGCAGATCATGGCGATCCTCGGGCTGGAGCCCGGCCCGGCCGTCGGCGAGGCGTACCGCTTCCTGCTCGACCTGCGCATGGACCGCGGCCCGATGAGCACCGAGGACGCCACCGAGGCGCTGCGCGCCTGGTGGGCCGCCCGGGCCTAGACGGCGGACGACCCCGGTCCGGCGGGTGCCGGACCGGGGTCGTCGCGTCGGTCACTGCAGGCTGAAGCAGGGCTCGGAGAAGTCGTAGCCCTCGGCGGTCGGGCCGACCGTCAGGTCCTGCTCGATGGCCACGCCGGTCGGCGCGGACTCGTCGACCTTGCTGATGACGCTGGCCCGGTAGGCCGTCTCGCTCGGCTCGCCGGTGGTGCGGCCGGCCTCCGGGGGCAGGATGCCCTCGTAGTCGACCTCGTCGAGCTCCTTGGCCGCCTCGACGATCGACGTGCGGGTGACGTCGCCGTCGTCGGCCGCCTTCTTGATCGCGGCGAGCAGCGGGTAGCTCCACGTCCAGCCGGCGGTGTAGCCGTCGTTGGGCGAGACGTCCTCGCCGATCGCCTTGCGCATGGCCTCGTGGCCGGGCGTGTCGGTGCCGAACGGGCCCCACGGGCCGGCCTGGAAGTACAGCGCCTTGAGCGCCGGCGCGGCGGCCGAGTCCAGCAGCGCGGGGTTCCAGGTCGGGCTGGAGCCGACGAACGTGCCCTTGAAGCCCTGGGCGGCGGTGCCGCCGACGAGCGTCGCCATCTCGGCCGGGCCGGTGCTGACCACGACGAGGTCCGGCTTCTCCTTGAGGATCGCCGCGACCGCGCCGGCCTGGTTGTCCTGGCCGGTGGGCGTCTCGATCTTCTTGAAGGCCAGGCCGTTGGCCTTCGCGGCCGCCTCGACGCCCGCGGCCGCGTCCCCGCCGTAGTCGCCGGGGTAGCCGACGGCCACGACCTTGCCCTTGACGCCGCGGTTCTCCACGGCCCAGTCGACGCCGTTCATGGCCTCGAAGCAGTAGTTCGCGCCGCTCTCGAGGATCTGGTCCTCGAACTCCCAGGCCGAGTTCCACGAGGCCGGGACGCCGATGACGTCGTCGCTCTTCATGTCCTCGAGGATGGCCAGGGTCTGCGACGAGCCGAGCGTCTGGGCCAGCGCCGCGACGTCCTCGCGCATCTCCTGGTACTTGCGGTTGTGGACCTCGGGGTTGTACTCGGCGTCGGCCACGTTGCTCTCGACGTCGATGTCGTAGCCGCCGACGCCGCCGTCCTCGTTGACCTTCTTCCAGAACGCCTTCTGCGCGTCGGTGATCGGCACGGCGAGCGGGGCGAAGGGGCCCTTGGTGAGGTCGGAGATGACGCCGAGGTAGATGCACCCGTTGTCGGGGTTGATCTTGGCCGGGCAGGGGTCGGAGCTGACACCGTCGGCGGCGCTGCCACCGCCGTCGTCGCCGCCGCTGCGGCAACCGGTCAGGACGAGGGCGCTGAGCGTGAGGCCGACGGCCGCGCGCAGCACCGGGGTACGGAGCTTCATGGGGTTCCTCTCAGGGGTGGTCGACGGCCGACGGCCGCGGGGTGGTTCGCGTGCGTCAGTAGGAGAACGGCCACCCCTTCCAGTAGTTGCGGATGCGCAGCCAGATGCCGAACAGGCCGCGGGGCTCGAAGATGAGGAAGACGATGATGAGCAGGCCGTAGAGGATCGCCTCGAGCTGGAAGACCGAGAGCAGGCCCGACGACCCCGAGGTCTGGCTGATGAACGGCAGCCAGTGGGCGATCTCGCCGGAGATGCGGCCGAGCGAGGCGATGAACAGGGCGCCCATGATCGAGCCGCTGATCGTCGCGACGCCGCCGATGAGCACCATGGCCAGGAACTGGACGCTGAGCAGCAGGCCGAAGGCGCTGGGCTCGAACACGCCGACCACGGCGTAGTAGAGGGCGCCGCAGACCCCGGCGAAGAACGACGACATCGCGAACGCCAGCACCTTGGTGCGGGTCAGGTCGACGCCGATGACGGCGGCGGCGACGTCACGGTCGCGCACGGCGCCGAACGCGCGGCCGACGCCGGAGCGGGCGATGTTGCGGCCCAGCACGGCGAACACGATCAGGAAGCCGAGCGCGAGCAGGAACTGCAGCTGCCCACGGGTCAGGACGTCGTTGCCGCGCGAGAAGTCGATGCCGAACAGCTCCAGGGCCGGTCCGCGACGTCCGACGCCCGGGCCGCCGGTGATCTCGCGGGCCTCGCGGAAGACGTGGTCGCCGAGGAAGACCAGGCCGAGCGTCACGATGGCCAGGTACAGGCCGCGCAGCCGCACCGCGATGGGCCCGACCAGCAGCCCGGCCAGCGCCGCGACGAGGCCGGCGGCCGGCAGCCAGACCCACATCGGCAGGCCGTAGCCGAGCACGGGGCCGTCGGGGTCGCCGCCGAGCACGGCGCCGGTGTAGGCGCCCAGCCCGATGAAGAAGGCGTGGCCCAGCGAGACCTGCCCGGCGTAGCCGGTGACCAGGTTCAGCCCGATGGCGCCGACGGCGGCGATCATGCCCAGCGTCAGCACCAGCAGCAGGTCGTCGGTGACGACGAACGGCAGCAGCGCGGCCAGCACGACGATCCCCAGCACCGACCGGCGCTTGGCCGGGGTGTTGAGCAGGGCCATCTCCTGCGTGTGGGCGGTGCGGACGAGCGGACGGTGGCGCAGCGCGGAGCGGCTCATACGCGCTCCACCTCCTTCTGGCCGAACAGGCCGTACGGACGCACGAGCAGGACGACGAACATGAGCGCGTAGGGCGCGACGAGCGAGAAGTTGGCGCCGAGCCAGGGCGCGACGTCGGGCTGGTAGACCGCGGTCAGGGCCTCGACGACGCCCACGGCCAGGCCGCCGATGACGGCGCCGTTGATCGACTCCAGGCCGCCGATGATGATCGCGGGCAGCGCCTTGAGCGCGATGATCCACGTCGTCTGCTCGATGCCGGCCGCCTGCGTGGCGACGAAGGTGCCGGCGATGGCCGCCAGGCCGCCGGCGATCGCCCAGGCCAGGGCGAACATCGTCCCGACCTTGATGCCCTGGGCCAGAGCGGTCTCCTGGTCCAGCGCGGTGGCGCGCATGGCCAGGCCGGCGCGGGAGCGGCGGAAGAACGTCAGCAGCCCGACGACGACGAGCGCGGTCACGACGACGAGCCCGAGCGTCTGGCGCGAGATCGACACGCCGCCGAGGGCGTAGCGCTCCGAGCCGCCGGGGAACTCGACGATCTTGGACTGCACGCCGATGTAGCGGTTGGCCACGATGCGCAGCACGATGTCGACGCCGATCGTGATGATCGCCAGCGTGAACACCGGCTTGCCGACCATCGGCCGCATCGCCAGCCGCTCCACCACGACGCCGAGCAGGGCGCCGCCCGCCGTGGCGAGCACGAGGCCCACGACGAAGGGCAGCTCCCACACCCGGGTGAAGTGGTAGGCGAACAGGCCGCCGAGGATCATCAGCGACGGCTGCGCGAAGCTGATCACCTTCGTCGCCTTGTAGATCATCACGTAGCCGAGGGCGAGCAGGGCGTAGACCGAGCCCTGGCCGAGGCCGTTGACGAGTGCCTGCAGGAAGTCGGTCACGAGGGGCTCCCGGCGTACATCTGCTCGATCTGGTCGGCGAACCGCTCGGCGATGACCGAGCGCTTCACCTTCTGGGTGGCGGTGAGCTCGCCCTCGTCGTGGTCCAGCTCCTTGGGCAGGAGGGTGAACCGCTTGATCGTCTCGACGGCGGCGAACTGGCTGTTGACCTCGTCCACGACCTGCTGGACGAGGGCGCGGACCTCGGGCTTCTCGGTGAGGTCGCGGTAGGTCGTGAACGCCAGGCGCCGCTGCTGGGCCCAGCTGCCGACCGTGTCGAGCTCGATGCCGATGAGGGCGGTCAGGTACTTGCGGCGGTCGCCGACGACGATCGCCTCCTTGACGAACGGGGACGCCTTGAGCGCGTTCTCCAGCTCGCTGGGCGAGATGTTCTTCCCGCCGGAGGTGATGATGATGTCCTTGATCCGGTCGGTGATCCGCAGGTGCGTCCCGTCGACCCACTCGCCGACGTCGCCGGTGTGCAGCCAGCCGTCGGCGTCGATCGTCCGGGCCGTCGCCTCCGGGTTGTTCCAGTAGCCGGCGAACGTCCCGGCGTGACGGGTGAGCACCTCGCCGGAGGCGTCGATCTTCACCTCGACCCCGGGCTGCGGCTCCCCGACGGTGCCGACCTTCACGCGTCCGGTCATGTTGGCGGTGGCCACGGCGCTGTTCTCGGTCATGCCGTACACCTCGTGCATCGGCACGCCCAGCCCCATGAAGAAGACGAGCACCTCGGGCGAGATGGGGGCGGCGCCGGACGCGGCGTAGCGGACGTGCGCC
Source organism: Aeromicrobium sp. PFPM2_SD2 (assembly GCF_057364525.1). Taxonomy (NCBI): domain Bacteria; kingdom Bacillati; phylum Actinomycetota; class Actinomycetes; order Propionibacteriales; family Nocardioidaceae; genus Aeromicrobium; species Aeromicrobium sp. PFPM2_SD2. The sequence continues at coordinate 5,383 of NZ_JBNFNZ010000038.1, read as the reverse complement.
AGGCCGAGCCGCTCCTTGAGCGGGCGGTAGAGGAACACCCAGCCGGCGGCGTACTTGAGCCGGGTGCGCCAGGTGTGGCGGCCCTGGTTCTCGACCAGCTCGCGGCCGATGCCGGACGCGACCTTCATCCAGAACCCGAACGTGGCCCGCTTGAGCCGGGACGCGCCGGTCATGCGCACGTGGACGCCGGCGACGATCTTCTCCCAGATGCGCGGCACGGCGAACAGCAGCGTCGGCTGCACCTCGCGCAGGTTCTGCTGCACGGTGTCGATCGACTCGGCGAAGCAGACCTGGGTGCCGAGGCCGGCGTTGAACCAGGTCGTGAAGACCCGCTCGGCGACGTGGCACAGCGGCAGGTAGGACAGCACGACGTCCTTGGGCCCGGCCGGCGGGCTCACGAACGACTCGGACTGCTGGATGGTGCGGACGACGAACTCCACGTTCGCGACCGTGAGCATCGCGCCCTTGGGCGGGCCCGTGGTGCCGGACGTGTAGACGAGCGTGGCCAGGTCGTCGGGCTCGGCCGCGTCGGTCAGGGCGTCGACGGCGTCCGGGTGGGCCGCGGCGTGCTCGTCGCCCAGGGCCAGGAACGCGTCCCACGACAGCAGGCGCGGGTCGTCGTAGCGGCCGGTGATGCCGCGGTGCTCCAGGTGGATCACGTGGCGCAGGTCGGGCAGCTCGCCGACGACCTCCATCGTCTTGTCCAGCTGCTCCTGGTCCTCGACCACGACGACGACGGCGCCGCTGTCGCGCAGGACGTGCAGCACCTCCGGCGCCGGGTTGGTCGGGTAGAGCCCGACGGTCGCGGCGCGGACGGCGGTCGTGCCGACGTCGGTGTAGAGCCACTCGCGCCGGTTCTCGCTGTGGATGGCCACGCGGTCGCCCGGGACGACGCCGAGCGCGAGCAGGCCGTGGCCGACGCGCCGGGCTGTGCTCCAGTAGCCGTCCCAGGTCACCTCCTCCCACAGGCCGAGGTTCTTCTCGCGCAGGCACACCCGGTCGGGGGTCTGCCGCGCGTGCTCCCTGACCCGCTGGGCCAGGCTGGTCGGCTCGCTCACGCGTCCTCCTTCGCCATGCCGAGGTAGGCCGCCACGACGTCGGGGTGCTCCTGCACCTGGGTGGGCGTGCCGGTGACCAGCGGGCGGCCGAAGTCCATGGCCATCACGCGGTCGGCCAGGTCCATGACCAGGCCCATGTCGTGCTCGACGAGGATCATCGCGATGCCGAGCTCGTCGCGGACGTCGAGGATGAACCGCGCCATGTCCTCGGTCTCCTCACCGTTCATGCCGGCCACCGGCTCGTCGAGCAGCAGCAGGCGCGGCTCCATCGCCAGCGCCCGGCCGAGCTCGATGCGCTTCTGGACGCCGTAGGGCAGCAGGCCGACCGGCATGCCGCGGTAGGCCTCGATCTCCAGGAAGTCGACGATCTCCTCGACGCGGCGTCGGTTGGCGACCTCCGCGCGGCGGGCCTTGCCCAGCCACGCGACCGCGGCCGCCCAGCCGTAGCCCAGGTGGTGGTGGCGTCCGAGCATGAGGTTGTCGACCAGGTCGAGGTTGGTGAACAGCTCGATGTTCTGGAACGTCCGCGCGACGCCGAGGGCGGCGATCCTCGGCGGGCGCATGCCCACGAGCTCCTGGCCGTCGAACAGCACGCTGCCCTGCTGCGGGCGGTACACCCCCGACAGCACGTTGAAGATGGACGTCTTGCCGGCGCCGTTCGGGCCGATGACGGCGAACAGCTCCCCGGGCCGGACGTCGAAGGTCACGCCGCTGAGCGCGGTGACGCCGGCGAAGCGCAGCTCGACGTCGCGGACCTGCAGGACGGGATCGGGACTCATGACAACCACCTCTTGCGGCGCTTGTAGTGCTTGACGTCGCGGTACGAGGTGGCCAGCTCGCCGCGTCCCAGGTAGAAGTCGCGGATGTCGTCGTCCTCGAGGAGGGCGGCGGCCGGCTTGTCCATGACGATCTTGCCGTGCTCCATGACGTAGCCGTGCTGGGCGATCGAGAGCGCCATGGTGGCGTTCTGCTCGACCAGCAGCACGGTGGTGCCGCGGGCGTTGATCTCCTGCACGATGTCGGCGATCTGCTGCACGATCCGCGGGGCCAGGCCGAGGCTCGGCTCGTCCAGCAGCAGCAGCTTGGGCCGCGCGACGAGCGCGCGTCCCATCGCCAGCATCTGCTGCTCGCCGCCGGAGAGGTAGCCCGCGGTGCGGTCGCGACGCTCCTTGAGCACCGGGAAGAGGTCGTAGACCTCGGCGATGGCGTCGTCGAGGCCGTCGGGGTGGGTGTGCCCGCCGACGCGCAGGTTCTCCTCGACGGTGAACTCGGCGAAGACCCGGCGCCCCTCGAGCACCTGGCTCAGGCCGGCCTGGACGATGCGCGGGGCCGGCCAGCGCTCGATCGGCGTGCCGTCGAGCAGCACCTGCCCCTTCGTCACCTCCCCGTCGTGGACGTCGAGCAGCCCGGACAGGGCTCGCAGCAGGGTCGTCTTGCCCGCGCCGTTCGCGCCGAGGAGGGCGACGATCGCGCCGTCGGGCACGTCGAGACTCACTCCCCGCAGCACGAGCACGACGTCGTGGTAGACGACCTCGAGGTTCTGGACCGACAGCACGTTCTCTCCCGCCTGGTGGTTGAGCCGGACGCTAGGGAGTGGTGCGGGTCACTGACAAGTTGCAGGGCTGGTGAAACTATCCCGGACAGGGCATCCTGTCCGCGTGCACGAACCCTCTCCGCGCCTGCGACCCGAGGCGCTGCGCCAGACCGACGGGCGCCGCCGCCGCGGTGAACGGACCCGCCGCAGCATCGTCGAGGCGCACACCGCCCTGCTCCGCGAGGGCGACCTCAAGCCCACCGCCCAGACCATCGCCGAGCGGGCGGGCGTGTCCGTGCGGACGCTCTGGGTGGCCTTCGGCGACATGGAGGGGCTGCTCGACGCCACGACGGACTACTGGCTCCGCTCGGACTGGGAGCTGCGCGACCCCGTCGACGGCGACCTGCCCCTGGACGAGCGGCTCGACCGGTTCTGCGCCGAGCGTGCCCGGCGGCTGGAGAACATCGCCCCCGCGGCTCGGTCGGCGGCGCTCAGCGAGCCGTTCTCGGCCGCCCTGCAGGCCAGCCGGCGCCATCACGTGCAGCGCGTCCGCGACGCCGTCGAGGAGGTGTTCGCCACCGAGATCGCGGCGCTGGACCCCTCACGACGCGAGGACCAGGTGCTGGCCCTGACCGCGGCGTCGAGCTGGAACACCTGGTCGCTGCTGCGCGACGACCTCGGCCTGGACGTGCCCGCGGCGTCCGCCGTCGTCCGCCGCTCCCTCGAGGCGCTCCTGGCCGGGTAGGGGTCGGTGCTCGGCTCCTTGAGCTAGTCGAGAGGAGCCTGGGTGCTGGGTCGCCCGAGGGGCTGTTGACGAGGGAGCTGGGCGGGTGGCGGCTTGGTCCGTCGGCTCGCCCGAGTCGACTTGTGGCGCCCGTCGAGAGAAGCGGCCCAAGCCAAGAAGAACGTTGAAATGCTGAGGATTCTGAGTGGTTCTTGTCGGACGCGCGAGGTAGGATAGAACAAACGTTCGACCCGGGGGTCTCGGATGCTGATCGACCAGCTGGAGCGGCTGCGCGGGGAGCTGCGCGACCTCGAGGCGTGGTCGTTGACGGACGCGGAGCTGCGGTCGGTGACCGTGGAGATCCAGCGGACGATCGCGAGTCTCAACGAGACAGCGGTCCGCATGGCCGGGGCCGCCGAGGACCGTGCCCTGCCCCGCGAGGACGGCAACGCCTCCACCGTGGCGTGGCTGGCGAGCACGACGGGCATCGCCCGACGTGAGGCGTCGCGGATCGTGAAGCTCTCGCGTCTCGACGCGACTCGTGGTCTGGCGACGCGGGAGGCGTGGGCGTCCGGTGAGGTGTCGACCGAGCAGGCCTCGATCATCCTGACCGCGCTCGACCGGTTGCCGGAGTGGTTCGTGGCCGAGCAGCACGACGACGCCGAGACGACTCTCCTGCAGCATGCGGCCGAGTTCGCGGCGGACGACCTGCGGCGTCTCGCGAATCGGATCGTCGAGGTGGTCGACCCGCTTGCTGCGGACGAGGTGATCGGTGAGCAGCTGGAGCGTCAGGAGAAGCAGGCCTGGTCCGAGGCGCACGTGACGTTCACGCCGCGCGGTGACGGGCTGACCTGGGTGCGCGGCGCTCTTCCGGACGTGCAGGCCGACATGCTGCGCACCGTCCTCGAAGGACTCTCTGCACCGCGCCGGATCGATGCGCTGTTCCGCGACGTGGACGGTGAGCACTCCGACACCGAGATCGGCCGGCTCGACCACCCGCGGCGGATGGGCCAGGCGTTCTGCGAGCTGATCGAGCACCTGCCGAGCGAGTGCTTCCCGCAGGCGGGAGGCCTCATGGCCACGGTCACGGTCAACATCGACCTGGGAGATTTGCAGCAGCGGGTCTCGCGAGCGACCTTGAGCACCGGCTGCGACCTCAGCGCCAGCCAGGCGCGGCGGCTGGCCTGCAACGCTGGCATCCTCCCCATCGTGCTGAACGGCGACTCCCAGGTCCTCGACCTCGGCCGTGCCGACCGGCTCCACGACCGGAACCAGCGCGTCGCCCTCGCGAAGCGGGACGGCGGCTGCTCGTGGAAGGGCTGCGATCGCCCACCCGCCTGGTGCGAGGCCCACCACCTCAGACCGTGGAGCGAGGGCGGCGAGACCAGCCTCGACAACGGCGCCCTCTTCTGCTTCGCCCACCACCACCTGCTCCACGACAGCGACTGGTCAGCCCGCCTCGCCGAGGACGGCGTCGTCGAAGTCGTCCCGCCACCACGCATCGACCCGCTCCGACGACCGCTCAGGCACGCCAGACACGTGCGGCTCCGACCCCTCGTCCCCGCCTAGCGCTGCCAGAGGCTGTCGAAGGCCGTCCCGAGAAGGCAGGTCACAGCAGGACGACGACGAGCAGCAACGACGTGCCCACGACCGTCGCGGTGGCCACGCCGCTCAGCGCCAGCACCGCGCCCGGCACCGGCAGCAGGTCACGGACGCGCAGCCCCAGTCCCAGCCCGAACATGGCGGCCGCCAGCAGCACCGTCGTCGCTCCGTCGGCGACCTGGAGCACGCCCGACGGCAGGACACCGATGGAGCGCACGACGACCGCCCCGACGAAGCCGAGCACGAACCACGGCACGAGCGGAGCGCCCCGACCCTTCCCGGGACGGGTCGTGCCACGCGCGACCACGGCGTAGACGGGAGCCAGCAGCAGCACGCGGACGAGCTTCACCGCGGTCGCCACCGCTAGCGCGCCGGGTCCGAGCAGCGCGGCCGCCGCGACGACCTGACCGACCTCGTGGATGCTCGCCCCGGCCCAGACGGCCGCCTGACGGTCGTCGAGCCCGA
>NZ_JBNFNZ010000037.1:0-11039 GCF_057364525.1 Aeromicrobium sp. PFPM2_SD2 | reverse complement strand
GGCTTCGCCGGCCGTCCCGGTGGCGGTGGCCGTCCGGGCGGTCGTGGCGGCACGCAGGGCGCCTTCGGTCGCCCCGGTGGCCCGGCCCGTCGTGGACGCAAGAGCAAGCGGGCGAAGCGCCAGGAGTTCGACCAGATGCAGGCGCCTGCCATCGGCGGCGTCCGCGTCCGGAAGGGCAACGGCGAGACCGTGCGCATGGCGCGCGGCGCCTCGCTGACCGACTTCGCCGAGAAGATCGGCGTCGACGCGGCGTCCCTGGTGCAGGTGCTGTTCCACCTGGGCGAGATGGTCACCGCGACGCAGTCGGTCAACGACGAGACGCTGCAGATCCTCGGTGAGGAGCTGAACTACGACGTCCAGGTCGTCTCGCCCGAGGACGAGGACCGCGAGCTGCTCGAGTCGTTCTCGCTCGGCTTCGGCGAGGACGAGGGCGACGAGGCCGACCTCGCGCCGCGTCCGCCGGTCGTCACCGTCATGGGCCACGTCGACCACGGCAAGACGAAGCTGCTGGACGCGATCCGCAGCACGAACGTCGTGGCCAAGGAGGCCGGTGGCATCACGCAGGCCATCGGTGCCTACCAGGTGACCACCGACGTGGACGGCAACGAGCGGGCGATCACGTTCATCGACACCCCGGGCCACGAGGCGTTCACCGCCATGCGTGCGCGTGGTGCGCAGTCCACCGACATCGCGGTCCTGGTGGTCGCGGCCGACGACGGCGTCATGCCGCAGACGGTCGAGGCGCTCAACCACGCCAAGGCCGCCGGCGTGCCGATCGTCGTCGCGGTCAACAAGATCGACAAGCCCGACGCCGACCCGAGCAAGGCTCGCGGCCAGCTCACCGAGTACGGCCTCGTGCCCGAGGAGTACGGCGGCGACACGATGTTCGTCGACGTCTCGGCCCGTTCGGGCACGAACATCGACGGCCTGCTCGAGGCGATCGTGCTGACCGCCGACGCCGAGCTGGACCTGCGCGCCAACCCGAACCAGCACGCCGAGGGCGTCGCCATCGAGGCGCACCTGGACCGCGGTCGCGGCCCGGTCGCCACGGTGCTCGTCCAGCGCGGCACGCTGCGCGTCGGTGACTCGCTGGTCGCCGGTCCGGCCTTCGGCCGCGTCCGCGCCATGCTCGACGAGCACGGCGAGAACATCGAGGAGGCGACCCCGTCGCGTCCCGCCCTGGTGCTCGGCCTCACGGCCGTGCCCGGCGCCGGCGACAACTTCATGGTGGTCGAGGACGACCGTCTGGCCCGTCAGATCGCCGAGAAGCGGGAGGCCCGCGAGCGCAACGCCACGCTGGCCAAGCGCAGCGGCCGCCGCACCCTCGAGGACTTCATGTCCTCGATGGAGAAGGGCGAGACCGACGAGCTGCTGCTCATCCTCAAGGGCGACAGCTCCGGTGCCGTCGAGGCGCTGGAGGACTCGCTGGCCCAGATCGACGTGGGCGAGGACGTCGCGCTGCGCGTCATCGACCGCGGTGTCGGTGCGATCACCGAGACCAACGTCGACCTGGCCGCCGCGTCGAACGCCGTCATCATCGGCTTCAACGTGCGGCCGCAGGGCAAGGCCACCGAGATGGCCGACCGCGAGGGCGTCGACATCCGCTACTACTCGATCATCTACCAGGCGATCGAGGAGATCGAGGCGGCGCTCAAGGGCATGCTCAAGCCCGAGTTCGAGGAGGCCCAGCTGGGCACGGCGGAGATCCGCGACATCTTCCGCTCGTCCAAGATCGGCAACATCGCCGGCTGCATGGTCCAGTCCGGCACGATCCGCCGCAACAGCAAGGCTCGCCTGCTGCGCGACGGTGCGGTCGTGGCCGACAACCTCGACCTGGCCAGCCTGCGCCGCGAGAAGGACGACGTCAGCGAGGTCCGCGAGGGCTTCGAGTGCGGCATCGTCCTGCGGGGCTTCAACGACATCAAGATCGGCGACGTCATCGAGACGTTCGAGATGCGCGAGAAGCCGCGCGACTGACCGTCGCCCACCCGTGCCGGCCCGGTCCTCCGCAGTGGAGGGCCGGGCCGACGCATCACCTTAGGAGGAGCAGTGCCCGGACCCCGCGTGAACAAGGTGGCCGACCGCATCAAGGTCGTCGTCGCCGAGATGCTGGAGCGCCGCATCAAGGACCCCCGGCTGGGCTTCGTGACCATCACGGACGTCCGGTTGACCGGCGACGCCCAGCACGCGTCGGTCTTCTACACCGTCATGGGCGACCAGAAGGCGATCGACGGCACCGCCCAGGCGCTGGAGAGCGCCAAGGGCGTCATCCGCTCCGAGGTCGGCAAGCAGCTCGGCGTGCGCCACACGCCGTCGCTGGAGTTCCACCTCGACGCCGTGCCCGAGAACGCCAAGGCGATCGAGGAGCTGCTCGAGCGCGCGCGTCAGCGTGACGCCGAGGTCGCGGCCCGGGCCGCCGGCGCCGACTACGCCGGCGACCCCGACCCGTACAAGAAGAAGGACGACGACGCGGACGACGAGGACGCGTGAGCGAGCCCGCCGCCGGCATCGTCGTCGTCGACAAGCCGGCCGGGTGGACGTCCCACGACGTCGTGGGACGCACCCGCCGGCTGGCCGGCACCCGCAAGGTCGGCCACGCCGGCACGCTCGACCCGATGGCCACCGGCGTGCTGGTGCTCGGCGTCAACCGCGCCACCCGGCTGCTCGGTCACCTCATGACGACCGAGAAGGAGTACCTGGCCACGATCCGGCTCGGCCAGGCCACCGTCACCGACGACGCCGAGGGCGAGGTGACGTCGACGGCTCCGGCCGGTGACGTCGACGCCGCGGCGGTCGAGGCGGCCCTGGCGCCGCTGCGCGGCGAGATCATGCAGGTGCCGTCGTCGGTGTCGGCGATCAAGGTCGACGGCCAGCGCTCCTACGCCCGGGTGCGCGGGGGAGAGGACGTCGCGCTGGCCGCGCGTCCCGTGACCGTCTCCACGCTCGAGGTCACCGACCTGCGCCACGGCGACGACGTCACCGACGTCGACGTGCGCGTCGTGTGCTCCAGCGGCACCTACGTCCGCGCCTCGCCGCGACGCCGGGCGGCGCTGGCGTCGGCGGGCACCTCACGATGCTGCGACGCACCCGCGTCGGCGGCTTCACCCTCGACCAGGCCCGCACGCTCGAGCAGCTCGAGGCCTCGTTCGAGGTCGTGGGGCTGGACGACGTCGTGCGCCGCTCGTTCACCACGTGGACGGCCGACGAGCGCAGCGCGTCCGACGTCCGCTACGGCCGGCGGCTCACCGCCACCGACCTGGGCGCGACGGACGGGCCGGTCGCCGTGCTCGACCCCGACGGGCACTTCCTGGCGCTCTACGAGCAGGCCGGCTCGACGGCGCGCCCGGTCGCGGTCGTTCGTCTGAGCCGCGGGGCGCGCGCGTCGGTAGGGTGACGCGCATGCGCCCCCTGCTGCCGCGTGCCGTCGTGCGGCGCCTCGTCCTGTCCGCCGTGCTCGCCCCGCTCGGCGCGGCCCTGTCGCTCATGTCGACCACCAAGGTGCGCAAGCTGTGGCGCGGCAAGAACGCCGCGCCGCTCCCGCGGGTCGCCCCGGACGAGTTCACGCTCGACGGCGGCACGACGGCCACGGTGCACACCTCCGGCGCGACGCTCTACGACGACATGCTGGCCGCGATCGACGGGGCCACGACCCGCGTCCTGCTGGCGTCCTACATCGTCAAGGCCGACGCCACCGGACGCCGGTTCAAGCGGGCCCTGGAGGACGCCGCCGCGCGCGGCGTCGCGGTGCACGTGCTGTACGACGGCTTCGCGAACCTCGTGGTGCGGCCGTCGTTCTTCCGGTTCGCGCCCGGGGTGGCGGTCATGCGGCACCCGATCCTGCCGCGCACGTGGCGTCTGCTCAGCCCGCGGGCGTGGGGCCGCGACCACCGCAAGATCCTGGTCGTCGACGACACGGTCGGGTTCGTCGGCGGCTACAACGTCGGCGAGCTGTACGCGACCGAGTGGCGCGACACCCACCTGGCCGTCACCGGGACGGCGGTCTGGGACCTGGAGAACGCGTTCGTCGACTTCTGGAACATGATGGCGCCGGCCGCCGCTCAAGCCGCTGTCGAGCCCGTCGTGGGACCCGCACGTGCGCGCCCACCGCAACGTGCCGCGTCAGCTGGTCTTCCCGATCCGCGGCATGTACCTGGAGGCCATCGACCGGGCGACGGAGTCGATCGAGATCACCCAGGCCTACTTCGTCCCCGACCGCGACATCGAGGACGCGCTCATCGAGGCCGCCCGGCGCGGGGTGCGCGTGCGCATCCTGCTGCCGAGGGTCTCCAACCACGTCGTCGCCGACTTCGTCTCGCGCATCCACTTCGACCGTCTGCTGGACGCCGGCATCGAGATCCTGCGCTACCGCGACCACATGGTGCACGCCAAGACGATGACGATCGACGGGGCCTGGTCGACGATCGGCACGGCCAACATCGACCGGCTCAGCCTCACCGGCAACTACGAGATCAACCTCGAGCTGCTCGATGACAAGCTGGCCCGCGGCATGCAGCAGGTCTTCGAGCGCGACGCGCTCAACGCCGAGGTGCTGGACGCCGACGAGTGGCGGGCGCGGCCCCGCCTGGCCCGCCTCTACGAGCGCGTCCTGCAGGCCTGGCGCCCGCTCGTCTGACTCCGTCCGCCACGGCGGCACCGGGGTGGCTACAGTGTCCGGCGTGGCGATCTGGGCTGAGGTGGACGGCGCGGCGGACGTGCCCCGCACGAACGCGTGCGTGGTGACGATCGGCAACTTCGACGGCGTCCACCGCGGGCACCGGCTCGTCCTGGAGCACACCCGGCAGGACGCCGCGCGCCGCGGCATCGCCACCGTCGCCGTCACCTTCCACCCGCACCCGCTCGAGGTCATCGCCCCGGCGCACGCGCCCAAGCGGCTCACGTCCGTCGAGCGCCGCATCGAGCTGCTGCGCGAGGCCGGCGCCGACCAGGTGTACGTCCTGGCCTTCGACCGCGAGATGGCGGCGTGGACGCCCGAGGAGTTCGTCACCCGGGTGGTCGTCGATCAGCTGCACGCCGCGAACGTCGTCGTCGGTGACAACTTCCGCTTCGGCCACAAGGCGCAGGGCGACGTGGCGTACCTGCGCGACGCGGGGGAGCGGCTCGGCTTCGCCGTGGACGACCGCAGCCTGCTCGGCGACGGCGAGGCGTTCTCGTCCACGCGGGTGCGCGAGCTGGTCGGCCGAGCGCCGGCTGGCCGAGGCCGCGGAGGTGCTGGGACGTCCCGTCGAGGTCACCGGCACCGTCGTGGGCGGCGACCGGCGCGGCCGCGAGCTGGGCTTCCCCACGGCGAACGTGCCGGTGGACGAGGCGTACGCCGTGCCGCCGGACGGCGTGTACGCCGGCTGGCTCGTGCGCGCGTCCGGTGAGCGCCTGCCCGCCGCGATCTCGGTCGGCTCGAACCCGACGTTCGACGGCACCGAGCGGCGGGTCGAGTCCTACGTCCTGGACCGCGACGACCTCGACCTCTACGACGAGCAGGTGCGGGTCGAGCTCGTCGCGCCGGTGCGCGAGATGGAGCGCTTCGACGGCGTGGACGCGCTCGTGGCGCGGATGCACGACGACGTGTCGCGCACCCGCGCCCTGCTCGAGCTCTAGCCCTGCTCGGGGACGGCCTGCACCACGGCGTCGGCGACGGCCGCCATGCCCGCCGCGTTCGGGTGCAGCCCGATGCCGTCGCCCAGCGGCGCACTCAGGCCGTTCGTCCACGGGTCCGACGAGCACGCGTTGTGCTCGGACGAGGACTCGCGCATCGAGACGTACGTGACGCCGGCCTGCTCGGCCGAGGCGGCGAGGGCGGCGTCGATCTGCTCCTCGCCGCGCACGACGCCGCTGGTGTTGACGCCGCTGCCGCCCAGGACGTCGCAGCTGGCGCCGTCGTTGGTCACGCGCAGGTAGCCGACCAGCACGACGTCGGCGTCGGGCGCCTTCTCCTGGACCGAGTCCAGGACGGTCGTGACCTTCGCCGAGGTCGCCCTCAGCACGGCCGGCAGCTTCCGGTCCAGGTAGGTGCCGCACGCGTCGCCACCGGTGACGCAGGTGCGGGCGAGCGTGCTGAACAGGCCGTCGTCGTTGCCGCCGATCCCGACCGTCACCAGGTCGGCCTCCGCGTCGACGGCTTCGAGCTGGGCCGTCACGGGGGCCGTGGTGCCGGGGATCGGCACGGACTGCAGGACGTTGTCGGTCGTCGCGCCGGCGCAGCTGACGTCGGTGAGGGTCGCGCCGAGCTCCTGGGCCACGAGGCTGGGGTAGTTCTTGGTCGAGCGGCCGCACTCGCCGGACTCGCCGTCGACCGGGTTGATCGAGGGGCCCGCGGTGAACGAGTCGCCGAGGGCGACGTAGCGCAGGGACTTGGCGGACTCCTCGCCGCCGCCCGCGCCGTCGTCGGCGTCGGAGCCGGAGCAGGCGGGCAGGAGCAGCAGGACGGCGGCGCACAGGGCCGCGCCGGCACGGGGGGATCGCAGACGCATGCCCGGAGCGTAGGCCATGGGATTACCGCCGGGGATCACCGCGCTGGTAGGCTGGGCAAGCCGTCAGAACGGCCACGGACAGAGAGTGCCCCGGTGAACCGGCCCGGGCGCGCCGTGCAACGAGACCCACAGGAGTCACATGTCGAAGAAGACTGCCGCCCCCACCGTCGTGGACATGTCCAAGGCGGACATCATCAAGGAGTACGCGACCGCGGAGGGCGACACCGGCTCCCCGGAGGTCCAGATCGCTCTGCTCACCGGTCGCATCGCGCACCTGACGGAGCACCTCAAGGAGCACAAGCACGACCACCACAGCCGTCGTGGTCTGCTGCTGCTCGTCGGCCAGCGTCGTCGTCTGCTGAACTACCTGCAGAACAACGACATCGAGCGCTACCGCTCGCTGATCGAGCGTCTCGGCCTGCGTCGCTGACGTGACAGGAGGCGGTCACCCACCGGGTGGCCGCCTTCGCTGCACCTCCCACAACCGAACACGTACGAACACCACCGGACGAGGCCGCCAGGCACGACGAGCCCGGTCCTCGGTAGTGGCCCTCGGGACGACGTCCCGCGAGCCTCGATCGAAGATCGGCACCACCAGCGCCGGCCGGCGTCCTCGTCCCGACGAGCGGGCAGCGTGCCCGCGGAAGGGACTTCCATGTCCGAACCCACCGTCCACTCGGTCGAGACGACCATCGACAACGGCCGCTTCGGCACGCGCACCGTGCGCTTCGAGACCGGCCTCCTGGCCCGCCAGGCCGGCGGCGCCGTGTCCGCCTTCCTCGACGACGACACGATGCTGCTGTCGACCACGACCGCCAGCAAGCAGCCGAAGGACCACTTCGACTTCTTCCCGCTGACCGTCGACGTCGAGGAGCGCATGTACGCCGCGGGCCGCATCCCCGGCTCGTTCTTCCGTCGCGAGGGCCGTCCCAGCGAGGACGCCATCCTGACCTGCCGCCTCATCGACCGCCCGCTGCGCCCGACCTTCAAGAAGGGCCTTCGCAACGAGGTCCAGGTCGTCATCACGGTGATGGCGCTCAACCCCGACACGCCCTACGACGTCCTGGCCATCAACGCCGCGTCGGCGTCCACGCAGATCTCCGGCCTGCCGTTCTCCGGCCCGATCGGCGCCACCCGCATCGCGCTCATCGACGGCCAGTGGGTCGCCTTCCCGACGCACGAGCAGCTCGAGCAGGCCGTGTTCGACATGGTCATCGCCGGCCGCGTCGCCGGTGACGACGTCGCCGTCATGATGGTCGAGGCCGAGTCCACCGAGGTCACCTGGGAGCTCGTGCAGTCCGGCGTCCAGGCCCCGACCGAGGAGGTCGTCGCCGAGGGCATGGAGGCGGCCAAGGCCGTCATCAAGCAGATGTGCGAGGCCCAGGCCGAGCTGGCCGCGTCCGCCGCCAAGCCGGTCCAGGACTTCCCGGTCTTCCTCGACTACGAGGACGACGCCTACGACGCGGTCGCCGAGATCGCCTCGGAGTCCATGGCGCAGGCGCTGACCATCGTCAGCAAGGCCGAGCGCGAGGAGCGCGAGGCCGAGATCAAGGCCGACGTCGTCGAGCAGCTAGGCGAGCGCTTCGCCGGTCGCGAGAAGGAGCTCGGCGCCGCGCTGCGCTCGCTGACCAAGTCGCTCGTGCGCCAGCGCGTCCTGCGCGACAAGGTCCGGATCGACGGCCGTGGCCTGGCCGACATCCGCGAGCTGTCGGCCGAGGTCGGCGTCATCCCGCGCGTCCACGGCTCGGCCCTGTTCCAGCGCGGCGAGACCCAGATCCTGGGCGTCACCACGCTGAACATGCTCGACCTGGAGCAGAAGCTCGACACGCTCTCGCCCGAGAAGACGCGTCGCTACATGCACAACTACAACTTCCCGCCGTTCTCCACCGGCGAGACCGGACGCGTGGGCTCGCCCAAGCGTCGCGAGATCGGCCACGGCGCGCTCGCCGGCCGCGCCCTCGTGCCGGTCCTGCCGCCGCGCGAGGAGTTCCCCTACGCGATCCGTCAGGTCTCCGAGGCCCTCGGCTCCAACGGCTCGACGTCCATGGGCTCGGTCTGCGCCTCGACGCTGGGCCTGCTCAACGCCGGCGTCCCGCTGCGCGCGCCGGTCGCGGGCATTGCGATGGGCCTCATCTCCGGTGAGGTCGACGGCAAGACCGAGTACGTCACGCTGACCGACATCCTGGGAGCCGAGGACGCCTACGGCGACATGGACTTCAAGGTCGCCGGCACGCGCGAGTTCGTCACCGCCCTGCAGCTGGACACCAAGCTCGACGGCATCCCCGCCGACGTGCTGGCCGGCGCGCTGAAGCAGGCCCGCGAGGCCCGCTTCACCATCCTGGACGTCATGGCCGAGGCCATCGACACCCCGGACGAGATGAGCCCGTTCGCGCCGCGCATCATCACGGTGAAGATCCCGGTCGACAAGATCGGCGAGGTCATCGGCCCGAAGGGCAAGATGATCAACCAGATCCAGGACGACACCGGCGCGAAGATCTCGCTCGAGGACGACGGCACCGTCTACATCGGCGCCGACAACGGCGACGCCGCCGAGGCCGCCCGGTCGGCGATCAACGCGATCGCCAACCCGACGATGCCCGAGGTCGGCGAGCGCTACCTCGGCACCGTCGTCAAGACGGTCGACTTCGGCGCGTTCATCTCGCTGCTCCCGGGCAAGGACGGCCTGCTGCACATCAGCAAGCTGCGCGAGCTCAACGGCGGCCAGCGGGTCAACAACGTCGACGACGTCGTGTCGGTCGGCCAGAAGATCCAGGTCGAGATCGCCGAGGTCGGCGACCGCGGCAAGCTGTCGCTGATCCCCGTGGTCGAGGGCCAGGAGGAGGCCCCCGCCGAGGAGCCGGCCACCGAGGCCTGATCCGTCCCACCTGACGCGCCGGCGTCCGGGCCACGTGCCCGGGCGCGGGCGCTGTCGTCCGGTGAGGGCGGTGGCGGTGACCCTGCGTCCACGCCTGGGGACGGCGGTGACCCAGCGTCCACGTGCGGTGGCCCCGTGGACGCAGCGTCACCGGCCGACGGGCCGGGTGGGCGTAGGCTCACCGCTTCTGCGCGCGCTGGCGATCCGGTGACACGTCTGGGAACGCTCCCAGAAGGTCCTTGACGTCGAATGTGACCCCGGTCATACTCGTGGGAACGCTCCCACAGAGGGCCGTCCGGGCCGGCGGGGCAGTCAAGGAGGCATGACGTGAAGACCACACGACAGCTCGTCGGCGCCGCTGTGCTGACGCTCGTCACGGCGGCGGTCGCGGCCGGCTGCGGGGGCTCGGAGGGGGACGACGGCGACGTCACGCTCCGCGTGAACCTCTTCGGCAAGTTCGGGTACGCCAAGGCGTACGAGCAGTTCGAAAAGGACCACCCGGGCGTCAAGATCGTGGAGACCGCCGAGGGCGACTTGGGCAAGTACAACACCAAGCTCAGCCAGCAGATCGCGGCCAACGGCTCGGCCGGCGACGTCGTGGCCATCGAGGAGGGCCAGACGGTCTCCTTCCTGGCCGCCGCCGACAAGTTCGTGAACCTGCAGGACGCCGCCGGCGAGGACAAGGACCAGTGGCTGCCCTGGGTCTGGGACAAGGCCACCACCGCCGACGGCAAGACGACGATCGGCCTCGGCACGGACGTCGGCGGCCTGGCGATGTGCTACCGCCGGGACCTGTTCGAGAAGGCGGGCCTGCCCACCGATCGCGAGGAGCTCGCGAAGCAGTGGGCGACCTGGGACGACTTCATCGAGGTCGGCAAGAAGTTCCAGGCCGGCATCAAGGACGACAAGGTCCACTTCATCGACGCCGCCACGAACACCTACAACTCGATCCTCATGCAGAGCGGCGACCACACCTACTTCGACCGGGACGACAAGCTCGTCGTGGAGAAGAACCCCGCCGTCCGCGCGTCCTGGGACCAGGCCATCACGATGATCGACGCCGACCTCAGCGCCAAGCTGGTCGCCTTCTCCGACGAGTGGAACGCCGGCTTCAAGAACGGGTCGTTCGCCACGGTGGCGTGCCCGGCCTGGATGACCGGCTACATCACCGAGCAGGCCGGCGACGCGGGCAAGGGCCAGTGGGACATCGCGGCCGTGCCCGGCGGCGGGGGCAACTGGGGCGGCTCGTGGCTGGGCGTGCCCAAGACGAGCAAGCACCAGGACCTGGCGATCGAGCTCGTCCGCTACCTCAGCGGCGAGGACGGCCAGATGGCCGCCTACGAGGCGGCCGGACGCCTGCCGTCGCTGCCCGCCCTGTACGACGACCCGGCGCTGACCGAGGACACCAACGAGTACTTCAGCAACGCGCCGACCGGCCAGCTGTTCGTCGCCGGTGCCCGCAACCTCGAGCCGGTCTACCTCGGGGCCAAGAACGTCCCGGTGCGCGACGCGGTCGAGAACGCGCTGCGCAGCGTGGAGAACGGTCAGCGGTCGCCCGACAAGGGCTGGTCGACGGCCGTCTCGGCCGCCGAGAAGGCGGCGCGCTGATGTCGGACGTGCGGTCGCGCCGAGCGTGCCACCCAGGCGCGCCGTACGTCCGCCACCGGGCCCCGTGGTGC
>NZ_JBNFNZ010000036.1:0-11045 GCF_057364525.1 Aeromicrobium sp. PFPM2_SD2 | reverse complement strand
CGTCGACGGGTACCAGCGCTGGCAGGGCGACGGCGACGTCGCCGCCGCGCACCGGCAGGCCGCCGCGGCCGCCGGCACCGCCATGGAGACCGTGTTCACCTACCGGTTCGACGAGCTGGAGCAGCACGAGCAGGACGCCACCGCGGTCATGACCGACGACTTCGCCGAGCAGTTCGACCAGATCGCGCCGGCCCTGGACGAGCTGGCGCCCCAGCGCCAGGTGCAGGTGCGCACGGTGACCCGCAGCGCCGCGGCGCGCGAGTGCGGCGACGAGTGCGACGCCGACCGGGCCTCGGTGCTGGTGTTCTTCGACCAGGCCCGCGTCACGGCCGACACCCAGGAGCCCACCGTCTTCGGCAACCGCGTGGTCGTGCAGATGCAGCGCGAGGGCGACCGCTGGCTGGTGGACGACATCCGCGCCCTGTGAGGACGCCGCCGGGCCGGACGTGCGACGACCCCGCGCCGGGCGGGGTCGGAAGCAAACTACTGTGACCGTTCCTCAGGAACTTGTCAAGGACCGGGGTTGAGTTCTGGAGTGTCGTGGGGCTAGACTGATCATTCGCGCCCGCTACGTCCTCCCATGTGCCCTTGACCGGGATCTCGTGGCGTGCGCCGAAACAGAGTTTACATCGCTTGCGAGCCCTCGGAAGGATCACTCTTGGCCGCCTCGCGCACTCCCGTCGCACAGTCCGCCCCCCGTCGCATCTCCTTCGCAAAGATCGAGGAGCCCCTCTCGGTTCCTGAGCTGCTGGCCCTCCAGACCGACAGCTTCTCCTGGCTGGTCGGCGATGGTAAGTGGAAGGCCGAGGTCGAGCAGGCGCTCGCCGAGGGCCGTACGGACGTCTCCACCAAGTCGGGTCTGGAGGACATCTTCGAGGAGATCTCCCCGATCGAGGACTTCTCCGAGACGATGAGCCTGTCGTTCCGCGACCACCGCTTCGAGCCCCCGAAGTACTCGGTCGAGGACTGCAAGGACCGCGACGTCACCTACGCCGCGCCGCTGTTCGTCACCGCCGAGTTCATGAACAACGAGACCGGCGAGATCAAGAGCCAGACGGTCTTCATGGGCGACTTCCCGCTCATGACCGACAAGGGCACCTTCATCATCAACGGCACCGAGCGTGTCGTCGTCTCGCAGCTCGTCCGCTCGCCGGGCGTCTACTTCGAGCGCACGCCCGACAAGACGTCCGACAAGGACATCTACACGGCCAAGGTCATCCCGTCGCGCGGCGCGTGGCTGGAGTTCGAGGTCGACAAGCGCGACCTCGTCGGCGTCCGCCTGGACCGCAAGCGCAAGCAGAGCGTCACCGTGCTGCTCAAGGCGCTGGGCTGGACCGAGGCGCAGATCCTCGAGGAGTTCGGCCAGTACGAGTCGATCCGCCTCACCCTGGAGAAGGACAACACCGCCGACCAGGACGAGGCCCTGCTCGACATCTACCGCAAGCTGCGTCCGGGCGAGCCGCCGAGCAAGGAGGCCGCGCAGACGCTGCTGGACAACTACTACTTCAACACCAAGCGCTACGACCTGGCGAAGGTGGGCCGTCACAAGCTCAACCGCAAGCTGGGCCAGACCGCCGCGTTCGACCAGCAGACGCTGACGATCGACGACATCGTCGCCACGATCAAGTACATCGTCGCGCTGCACGCCGGCGAGACCGAGATCGAGATGCCGGCCGGCTCGACCATCGTCGAGGCCGACGACATCGACCACTTCGGCAACCGCCGCATGCGCACGGTCGGCGAGCTGATCCAGAACCAGCTCCGCACCGGCCTGGCCCGCATGGAGCGCGTCGTCCGCGAGCGCATGACGACCCAGGACGTCGAGGCCATCACGCCGCAGACCCTGATCAACATCCGCCCGGTCGTCGCGGCGCTGAAGGAGTTCTTCGGCACCAGCCAGCTGTCGCAGTTCATGGACCAGAACAACCCGCTCGCGGGCCTGACGCACAAGCGTCGTCTGTCGGCCCTCGGCCCGGGTGGTCTGTCGCGTGAGCGCGCCGGCTACGAGGTCCGCGACGTCCACCCGTCGCACTACGGCCGCATGTGCCCGATCGAGACCCCCGAGGGCCCGAACATCGGCCTGATCGGCTCGCTCGCCTCCTACGCGCGGATCAACGCGTTCGGCTTCGTCGAGACGCCGTACCGCAAGGTCGTCGACGGTGTCGTCACCGACCAGATCGACTACCTCACCGCCACCGAGGAGGACCGCTACGTCGTCGCGCAGGCCAACTCGCCGCTGACCGACGACAAGCGCTTCGCCGAGGACCGCGTCCTGGTGCGCCAGCGCGGCGGCGAGGCCGAGCTCCGTCCGTCGGCCGAGGTCGACTACATGGACGTCTCGCCGCGCCAGATGGTGTCGGTCGCGACCGCGCTCATCCCGTTCCTCGAGCACGACGACGCCAACCGCGCCCTCATGGGTGCGAACATGCAGCGTCAGGCCGTCCCGCTCCTGGTCAACGACGCCCCGCTCGTCGGCACCGGCATGGAGTACCGCGCCGCCGTCGACGCCGGTGACGTCGTCGTCGCCAAGGCGCCGGGCGTCGTCAAGGAGGTCTCGGCCGACGCGGTCGAGATCATGCAGGACGACGGCAACAACTTCACCTACCGCCTGGCGAAGTTCCGTCGCTCGAACCAGGGCACGTGCATCAACCAGCGTCCGCTCGTCGCCGAGGGGCAGCGGGTCGAGGTCGGCACCCCGCTGGCCGACGGCCCGTGCACCGACGAGGGCGAGATGGCGCTCGGCACGAACCTGCTCGTGGCGTTCATGCCGTGGCAGGGCCACAACTACGAGGACGCGATCATCCTGTCCCAGCGGATCGTCCAGGACGACCTGCTGACCTCGATCCACATCGAGGAGCACGAGGTCGACGCCCGCGACACCAAGCTGGGCCCCGAGGAGATCACGCGGGACATCCCGAACGTCTCCGAGGAGATGCTGGCCAACCTCGACGAGCGCGGCATCATCCGCATCGGCGCCGAGGTCAGCAACGGCGACATCCTCGTCGGCAAGGTCACGCCCAAGGGCGAGACCGAGCTGACCCCCGAGGAGCGCCTGCTCCGCGCGATCTTCGGCGAGAAGGCGCGCGAGGTGCGCGACACGTCGCTCAAGGTCCCGCACGGCGAGTCCGGCACCGTCATCGGCGTGCGCGTCTTCGACGCGTCCGAGGGTGACGAGCTCAGCCCCGGCGTCAACCAGCTCGTCCGCGTCTACGTCGCGCAGAAGCGCAAGATCAGCGACGGCGACAAGCTGGCCGGCCGCCACGGCAACAAGGGCGTCATCTCCAAGATCCTCCCGATCGAGGACATGCCCTTCCTCGAGGACGGCACGCCCGTCGACATCGTGCTCAACCCGCTCGGTGTCCCCGGCCGCATGAACATCGGCCAGGTGCTCGAGCTGCACCTGGGCTGGATCGCCAAGCAGGGCTGGGACGTCTCGGGCATCGCCGAGGAGTGGGCCGAGCGCCTGCAGTCGATCGGGGCCGAGTCGGCCCCGTCCGGCAGCAACGTCGCGACGCCGGTCTTCGACGGTGCGCGCGAGGACGAGCTGCAGGGCCTGCTGGCGAACACGCTGCCCAACCGCGACGGCAACCGCATGGTCGCCCCGACGGCAAGGCGCGCCTGTTCGACGGTCGCTCCGGCGAGCCGTTCCCGGGTCCGATCTCGGTGGGCTACATGTACATGCTCAAGCTCCACCACCTGGTCGACGACAAGATCCACGCCCGCTCGACCGGCCCGTACTCGATGATCACCCAGCAGCCGCTCGGCGGTAAGGCCCAGTTCGGTGGCCAGCGCTTCGGTGAGATGGAGGTCTGGGCCCTGGAGGCCTACGGCGCCGCGTACGCGCTGCAGGAGCTGCTGACGATCAAGTCCGACGACATCCTCGGCCGCGTCAAGGTGTACGAGGCGATCGTCAAGGGCGAGAACGTCCCCGAGCCGGGCATCCCCGAGTCGTTCAAGGTCCTGGTCAAGGAGATGCAGTCGCTGTGCCTCAACGTCGAGGTGCTCAGCAGCGACGGCACCGCGGTCGAGATGCGTGACGCGGAGGAGGACCTCTTCCGCGCCGCCGAGGAGCTCGGCATCGACCTCTCGCGTCGCGAGCCGTCCAGCGTCGAAGAAGTGTGACGTCACACTTCCCCGCCTTCGTTCGAATTTTTGGTGAAAGGTAACTGAGCTACATGCTCGACGTGAACTTCTTCGAT
The DNA here is from genome assembly GCF_057364525.1 of Aeromicrobium sp. PFPM2_SD2. Taxonomy (NCBI): domain Bacteria; kingdom Bacillati; phylum Actinomycetota; class Actinomycetes; order Propionibacteriales; family Nocardioidaceae; genus Aeromicrobium; species Aeromicrobium sp. PFPM2_SD2. The sequence goes on along the minus strand of NZ_JBNFNZ010000036.1, from coordinate 6,846 downwards.
CAGCTGAAGATCGGTCTTGCCACCGCTGACGACATCCGTCAGTGGTCGCACGGCGAGGTCAAGAAGCCTGAGACCATCAACTACCGCACGCTCAAGCCCGAGCGCGACGGCCTGTTCTGCGAGAAGATCTTCGGTCCCACCCGGGACTGGGAGTGCTACTGCGGCAAGTACAAGCGCGTGCGCTTCAAGGGCATCATCTGCGAGCGCTGCGGCGTCGAGGTGACCCGCTCCAAGGTCCGTCGCGAGCGCATGGGCCACATCGAGCTGGCCGCCCCGGTCACGCACATCTGGTACTTCAAGGGTGTGCCGAGCCGTCTGGGCTACCTGCTCGACCTCGCGCCGAAGGACCTCGAGAAGGTCATCTACTTCGCGGCGTACATGATCACGCACGTCGACGACGAGGCGCGTCACCGCGACCTGTCCTCGCTCGAGGCGAAGATCGACATGGAGCGCAAGCAGCTCGAGAACCGTCGTGACAACGAGGTCAACGAGCGCATGCAGAAGCTCGAGGAGGACATGGCCGCCCTCGAGGCCGAGGGCGCCAAGGCCGACGCGAAGCGCAAGGTCAAGGACGCCGCCGAGCGTGAGGCCCGCCAGCGTCGTGACCGCGTCCAGCGCGAGATCGACCGCCTCAACGAGGTCTGGGACCGGTTCAAGAGCCTCAAGGTCCAGGACCTCGAGGGCGACGAGCTGCTCTACCGCGAGATGACGTACCGCTTCGGCAAGTACTTCGAGGGCTACATGGGCGCCATGGCGATCAAGAAGCGCCTGGAGTCCTTCGACCTCGAGGCCGAGGCCGAGTCGCTGCGCGAGGTCATCGCCACCGGCAAGGGCCAGAAGAAGACCCGCGCGCTCAAGCGCCTCAAGGTCGTCTCGGCGTTCCTGGCCAGCGGCAACCACCCGCGCGGCATGGTGCTGGACGCGGTCCCGGTGATCCCGCCGGAGCTGCGCCCGATGGTCCAGCTGGACGGTGGCCGCTTCGCGACCTCCGACCTCAACGACCTGTACCGCCGCGTCATCAACCGCAACAACCGGCTCAAGCGCCTGCTCGACCTCGGCGCGCCCGAGATCATCGTCAACAACGAGAAGCGGATGCTGCAGGAGGCCGTCGACTCGCTGTTCGACAACGGCCGTCGTGGCCGTCCGGTGACCGGTCCGGGCAACCGCCCGCTCAAGTCGATCTCGGACATGCTCAAGGGCAAGCAGGGTCGCTTCCGCCAGAACCTGCTCGGCAAGCGCGTCGACTACTCCGGCCGTTCGGTCATCGTCGTCGGCCCGCAGCTCAAGCTGCACCAGTGCGGCCTGCCCAAGCAGATGGCCATCGAGCTGTTCAAGCCGTTCGTGATGAAGCGCCTGGTCGACCTGAACCACGCGCAGAACATCAAGAGCGCCAAGCGCATGGTCGAGCGCGGCGTCCGCGCCGAGGTGTGGGACGTGCTCGAGGAGGTCATCACCGAGCACCCGGTGCTGCTGAACCGTGCCCCCACCCTGCACCGTCTGGGCATCCAGGCGTTCGAGCCGCAGCTCATCGAGGGCAAGGCCATCCAGATCCACCCGCTCGTCTGCTCGGCCTTCAACGCCGACTTCGACGGTGACCAGATGGCCGTGCACCTGCCGCTGAGCGCCGAGGCGCAGGCCGAGGCCCGCATCCTCATGCTGTCGACGAACAACATCCTGAAGCCGGCCGACGGTCGTCCCGTCACCATGCCGACCCAGGACATGATCATCGGCCTGTACTTCCTCACGCTCGAGCGCGAGGGACTGCTGGGCGAGGGTCGCGCGTTCACGTCGCCGGCCGAGGCGCAGATGGCCTTCGAGCGCGGTGAGATCACGCTCCAGAGCAAGATCAAGCTGCCGGTCAACGACGCGCTGACCACCACGACGCTGGGTCGCGCGCTGTTCAATGCGACGCTGCCGGAGGACTACCCCTTCGTCAACTACCAGGTCGGCAAGAAGCAGCTCGGCGTGATCGTCAACGACCTGGCCGAGCGCTACAGCAAGGTCGACGTCGCCAACGCACTGGACGCGCTGAAGGACACCGGCTTCCACTGGGCCACGCGCTCGGGCGTCACGATCTCGATCGACGACGTCTCGACGCCGGAGAACAAGCCCGAGATCCTGGGCAAGTTCGAGGACCAGGCGGCCAAGGTCCAGACGCAGTTCGACCGCGGCCTGATCACCGAGGACGAGCGCCGTCAGGAGCTCATCGAGATCTGGACGCAGGCGACGGCCGAGGTCTCCGGTGAGATGGAGAAGAACTTCGACCACGACAACCCGATCTACATGATGGTCAACTCGGGTGCCCGCGGAAACATGATGCAGCTGCGTCAGATCGCCGCCATGCGTGGACTGGTCGCCAACCCCAAGGGCGAGATCATCCCGCGCCCGATCAAGGCGAACTTCCGCGAGGGCCTGAGCGTCGTCGAGTACTTCATCGCCACGCACGGTGCCCGCAAGGGCCTGGCCGACACCGCTCTGCGCACGGCCGACTCGGGCTACCTGACGCGTCGACTCGTCGACGTCAGCCAGGACGTCATCATCCGCGAGGAGGACTGCGGCACCGAGCGCGGTCTGCCCAAGGTCATCGCGACCCGCCTCGAGGACGGCACCCTGGTGCCCGAGGAGCACGTGGAGACCTCGGTCTACTCGCGCACCGCGGCGGTCGAGATCGCCCACCCCGAGACGGGCGAGGTGCTCGTCCGGCCGTGGCGAGATGGGCGACGTCGAGATCAGCGCGCTGGTCTCGGCCGGCGTGGAGACGATCCGCGTCCGCACCGTCCTCACCTGCGAGGCGGCGGCCGGCTCGTGCGCCAAGTGCTACGGCCGCTCGCTGGCCACCGGCAAGCTCGTCGACATCGGCGAGGCGGTCGGCACCATCGCCGCCCAGTCGATCGGTGAGCCCGGCACGCAGCTGACGATGCGTACCTTCCACACCGGTGGTGTGGCCGGTGACGACATCACGCACGGTCTGCCGCGCGTCGTGGAGCTGTTCGAGGCCCGCCAGCCCAAGGGCAAGGCCCCCATCACGGAGGCCGCCGGCCGGGTCGAGATCAACGACACGGACAAGACCCGCAAGCTGGTCGTCACCCCCGACGACGGCTCCGAGCCGCTGGAGTACCCGGTCACCAAGCGTGCCCGTCTGCTCATCGCCGACGGCGATCACGTCGAGGTCGGCCAGCAGCTCACGCACGGCACCCCGGACCCGCAGGAGGTCCTGCGCATCCTCGGTGTCCGCCGGGCGCAGGAGCACCTCGTGGACGAGGTCCAGGAGGTCTACCGCAGCCAGGGCGTGGCGATCCACGACAAGCACATCGAGATCATCGTGCGCCAGATGCTCCGTCGCGTGACGGTCATCGAGCAGGGCGACTCGAACCTCATCCCGGGCGACCTGGCGGACCGCGCCACGTTCGAGGAGGAGAACCGTCGGGTCGTGGCCGAGGGCGGCACCCCCGCCTCGGGCCGTCCGGTGCTCATGGGCATCACGAAGGCCTCGCTGGCCGTCGAGTCGTGGCTCTCGGCCGCCTCCTTCCAGGAGACGACCCGCGTCCTCACCGACGCGGCCATCCACGGCAAGTCGGACTCGCTGCGCGGTCTGAAGGAGAACATCATCATCGGCAAGCTGATCCCGGCCGCACCGGCCTGGACCGCTACCGGAACATCCGGGTCGAGCCGACCGAGGAGGCGCGTGCGAACGCGTACTCGGTGAGCTCGTACGAGTCGTACGACTACGGCTTCGGCAACCCCACGGGTGAGTCGGTCCAGCTGGACGACTACGACTTCACGTCGTACGACAGCTGAGCCGCTGACGCGAAGGGCCCCGCACCTCACGGTGCGGGGCCCTTCGGCGTTCGCGGGACTACGTCGTTCGCGACTACTTCTTGAACAGCCAGGTGAGCTGCGGCTCGAACACCGGCCGGAACAGGTCGGCGACCGGCTTGGTCATGAGCAGGTTGGCCAGCACGATCGCCGCGGCGATGCAACCCAGGACGGACACGGCGCCGTACGGCTCGAGCTTGGCCCACAGGTCGAGCTGACGGTCGAGCAGGATGATCACGTAGCCGTGCAGCAGGTAGCAGTAGAAGGTGCGCGAGCCGAAGCGCGTCGTCCAGGACTCGCGCCGCGGCACCAGCGACAGGAACGCCAGCGAGAGCACGAGGCCGACCACGATGAGGAAGGCGCGGACGGCCAGGCCGTCCATGGGACCGGCCTCGAGCGGCGCCTCGTCGTAGCGCATCTTCCACAGCAGCCACTCGGTGGTCCAGTCCGACGCGTACAGCTGGCAGACGACGAACGAGCCGACGAGCAGGACGGCCGAGGCGATGCGGACGCGCCACTGGCCGAGGGCCATGAAGCGGTCGCGGCTGAAGTGCATCCCGATGACGTAGAACGGCAGGAAGCCCAGCACCTTGGGCAGCGCCAGGACGTTCGGGATCTCGATGAGGCCGGCCAGCAGCGAGATGAGGATGGACAGGGTGATCGGGTAGCGGACCGTGCGCCAGATCGGCGTCGTGAGCCGGTAGATGACGAGCGCCGCCATGAACCAGCCCAGCCACTGCGGTGACAGCGGCATGAGGTGCTTGGGGGAGCCGTCGTAGTGCTTGGTGATGAGCTGCAGGCTCAGCTCGACGAGCAGGTAGGGCACGACCAGGGTGCTGATCATGCGCCGGACCTGCCGCTGGTCGCCCACGTAGTTGCGCGCCGTGTAGCCCGAGATGAGCACGAAGAACGGCATGTGGAACAGGTAGATCCAGGTGTAGACGCCGCGGGCGGAGTCCATCACCACCAGGTCGGTCAGCGAGTGCCCGATCACCACGAGCAGCATGACCCAGTAGCGCGCGTTGTCGAGGTAGGCGACCCGCTTCTTCACGGGCTTGGTGGTCGTCTGCAGCGGGGCGAGCTCGGTCATCGTGTGCTTGACTCTAGACGCGAAGCCTGAGGGCTTCCTGTCGAGGACCCGAGCCCGAGGAGTGCCCCGTGACGCGCCGAACCCAACGTCTCGGCGCGTACGCCGTGGCCCTGGACGGCCCGCGGATCCTGCTCACCCGCATCAGCCCCGTGGGCTTCCCGCCCGGCACGTGGACGCTGCCCGGCGGCGGCGTCGACCACGGCGAGTCACCCCACGACGCGGTGCGCCGCGAGCTGCACGAGGAGACCGGGCTCGAGGCCCTGGAGACCCGGCTGGTGGACGTCCACGACTCCACGTCGTCGACCTGGGCCGGGACGACGCGTACGAGGACTACCACGGGGTGCACGTGCTGTACGCCGTGCGCGTGGACGCCGCCGAGGAGCCGCACGTCGTGGACGTCGGCGGCAGCACCGACCTGGTGCGCTGGGTCGAGGTCGACCGCGTCGGCGGACCGGACTACCCGGTGCTGCCGATGGTCGAGCACGTCGTCTCGACCCTGGAGCGCTACGGCTGGGCCGGCGCCGGCTGACGCATCAGGAACGCGTAGGCGCCGCGGCCGGTCGCGACGTAGGCACCGAACGCCTGGTCGCCGTCGGCCGTGCGTCCCGTGTAGGTCGTCGTGATCTCGTTGAGCTCCTCGATGGTGTTCGAGGTCGGCTCGCCCGCGCCGGAGGCCCACTGCCGCGCGGCGGCGTCGGCGTCGGCGAACTGCGGCATCTGCACCAGCGCGAATGACGGGCGGGCGCTGCTGAGCAGCAGCGTGGCGCCCTCGGGCAGCGTCCAGGCGCCGCCGAGCAGCGGCGAGTCGCTCGGGGCGGCCATGTCCATGCGCGGCCACACGGCCTCGGTGGCCGGCGCCTTCGCGTCGGGGTCGGCATGTCGCCGATGCCGTCGGTCTCCTTGCCCTCCTGGCCCTCGCGCGGGTCGCCGGCGTGGGCGACCTGCAGCACCATCACCGGGTCGCCGTCGGAGGCCGGGAAGCCGGTGCGCGTCCGGATCGAGCCCACGGCGACGTCGAGCGTCACCGTCACGTCGCGGCCGCCGCCGGTGAGGCCGCGCTCGGACAGGTGGCAGCCGGTGAAGCGACCGTCGCGCACCGGGCAGTACGTCTCGAGGGCGGCGGGGTCGATCTCGTTGTCGGGCAGCACCGTCGCGATCTGCCCGAGCATCCGGTGCACGACGTCGGACGGCTCGCCGTCGACGCGCATCACCGAGATGGTCACGTCCGGGGACGGCTGGTCCTCGAGCAGGTCGTAGGTGTCCTCGCTCGGCCGGTTCGTCGGCGTCGGGGTCGGGGTGGGCGGCGTCTCGCCCTCGTCGATCAGCTCCTGGCGCGCCGCGTCCTCCTCGGCCTTCTTCTCGGCCAGGGCGGCGTCGAGGTCGGCCTGGTAGGCGGCGATCAGCGCCTCGCTGCGGTAGCGGACGAGCGGACCGAGCTGGGTCGCGCCGCGCGGGACGCGCATGCCGTAGCCGATCGGGCTGTCGGGACCGGACTCGTGGTCGCCGACCTGGTCGCTGAGCGAGGCGGACGACGCCGTCGCCTCGGGGCTCTCCGGGGCCTTCGAGCCGCCCTCGCAGGCGGCCGTCGCGGTCAGCATGCCGATCGTCGCCAGCGCGGCGAGCAGTCGCTTCGTCCTCATGAGTCCTCTTCTCCCGGGTCCGGTCCAGGGTAGTGGAGCCCGCCCAGGGGACCGGCAGTCGTATCCTCGGAGGGCATCGCCCTGAGGAGGCCGCGTGACCAGCTTCGCCCCGACCAGCCCCGAGACCGTCTTCACCTACGGCGCACCAGGCCTGAAGTTCGGCGTGGGGGCCCGCCACGAGATCGGGCACGACCTGCGCCAGCTGGGTGCGCGCCGCGTCCTGCTGGTGACCGACCCCGGCGTCGCGGCCACCGGACGTCCGGCCGAGATGGCCGAGGACGTCCGCGCGGCCCGGCGTCG
>NZ_JBNFNZ010000035.1:0-11726 GCF_057364525.1 Aeromicrobium sp. PFPM2_SD2 | reverse complement strand
TCGGCCGGCTGCTCGGCTGGGTCGCGGCCCAGGTCGACGGCGACGACGGCGGGTACGAGCCGCCGAGCGCGTCGAGATCTCGCGCCTGAGCGTCGACCGCGTCACGGCGATCGACCCCGAGGGCACCGACGGCGACGAGAACTCCGCGCAGGCCCCGCTCGCGGTCGACGGCTCGCTCGACACCGCGTGGCGCACGTCGGAGTACTTCGGCTCGCCGGACTTCGCCGGGCTCAAGGACGGCGTCGGTCTCGTCCTGGACCTGGGCGCGCAGCACGAGCTGACCTCCGTGGAGGTCACCGTGCCCGGGCCGACGAGCCTCGCGGTCTACACGTCCTCCACGCTCGAGCGCCGTCCGCGCTCGCCGGTGGGGATGCGCCTGGTCGCCACCCAGCGCGACGCCGAGGGTCGGGTGCGCCTGGCGCTCGGCGAGCAGGTGCTGAGCCGCTACGTCGTGGTGTGGATCAGCCGCGTCCCGCAGGTGCGTCCCGGCGTCTTCCAGGGGCAGGTCCAGGAGGTCGTCGTCCGCGGACGGCCGTGACGTCCGGCCCCGGAATAGCGACCGCCTAGACTGCGTTGACTCCAGCACAGCCGTCCACCGAGAGGTCGTCCATGTCCGACGTTCGCAACCTGATCATCATCGGGTCGGGCCCGTCCGGCTACACCGCAGCGGTGTACGCCGCCCGCGCCAACCTCGAGCCGCTCGTCTTCGAGGGCTCGGTCACCGCCGGCGGTGCGCTCATGAACACCACGGACGTCGAGAACTTCCCGGGCTTCCCCACGGGCATCATGGGCCCCGAGCTCATGGACAACATGCGCGCCCAGGCCGAGCGCTTCGGCGCCGAGCTGATCGCCGACGACGTCACCGCGGTCGACCTCACCGGCGCGATCAAGACCGTGTCGCTCGCCGACGGACGCACCTTCCAGGCGCACGCCGTCGTCCTGGCGATGGGCTCGGGCTACCGCAAGCTCGGCATCGAGGGCGAGGACCGGCTGTCCGGCCACGGCGTCAGCTGGTGCGCGACCTGCGACGGCTTCTTCTTCCGCGACAAGGAGATCCTCGTCGTCGGCGGCGGCGACTCGGCCGTGGAGGAGGCCACCTTCCTGACCCGCTTCGGCTCGAAGGTCACGCTGGTCCACCGCCGCGACGAGCTGCGCGCGTCCAAGATCATGCAGGAGCGCGCCTTCTCCAACCCCAAGCTGGAGATGGCCTGGAACTCCGAGGTCGCCGAGATCCACGGCGACGGCCTGCTCGAGGCGGTCACCCTGCGCGACACCGTGACCGGCGAGACCCGCCGCGTCCCGGCGTCGGCGCTGTTCATCGCCATCGGCCACGACCCGCGCTCGGAGCTGGTCAAGGGCCAGGTCGACCTGGACGACGAGGGCTACGTCCTCGTCCAGCCCGGCTCGACGGCCACCAACCTGCCCGGCGTGTTCGCCGCCGGCGACCTCGTCGACCACACCTACCGTCAGGCGATCACCGCCGCTGGCACCGGGTGCTCGGCCGCGCTGGACGCCGAGCGGTACCTGGCCGACCTCTCGCTCGCCGGAGCGCCCGCCCCGGCCGAGTCCCTCCTCTGACCCACCACTCACCCGAAGGAGCCCTCGTGGCCAACATCGAAGCTGTCACCGACGCCGACTTCCAGAGCAAGGTGCTCGAGGCCGACGGACCCGTCCTCGTCGACTTCTGGGCCAGCTGGTGCGGCCCGTGCCGCCAGGTCGCGCCGATCCTCGAGGAGATCGCCGCGGAGAAGGGCGAGAAGCTCACCATCGTCAAGATGGATGCCGACGCCAACCCGGTCACGCCCGCGCAGTACCGCGTCACCGGCCTGCCCACGATCAACCTGTACTACCAGGGCGAGGTCGTGAAGTCGATCGTCGGCGTGCGCCCGAAGTCGGCCATCCTGGCCGAGCTCGAGGAGTACACCGCCTGACCGTAGTCAGTCACTAAAGCAATAAGTCGACAAGGCAACTTGTCGACTTATTGCTTTTCTGGGAGTCATCGGCCTGATGGATCAGGCCTGCGGGTCCATGAGGCCCACGATCCGCTCGAGGTCCTCGAGCGTCGCGAACTCCACGGTGATCTTGCCCTTGGAGCGGCCGAGGTCGACCTTGACCCGCGTCTCGAACCGGTCCGAGAGCCGGGCCGACACGTCGGCCAGCTTCGGCGCGGTGGGCCGGGGGCGCGAGACGCGTCGCTCGGCCCGCCCGTCCGGGCCGAGGGTGACGATGCTCCTCCAGCGCGCGCACCGAGAGTCCCTCGGCGACGACGCGCTGGGCCAGCCGGTCCTGCACCTCGGCGTCGTCGATCGAGACCAGCGCGCGGGCGTGGCCCGCGGTCAGCACACCGGCGGCGACCCGGCGCTGCACGGCCGGGGAGAGTCGCAGCAGTCGGAGCGTGTTGCTGATCTGCGGACGTGAGCGGCCGATGCGCCGGGCCAGCTCCTCCTGGGTGCACCCGAAGTCCTGCAGCAGCGCCTCGTAGGCGGCCGCCTCCTCCAGCGGGTTGAGCTGGCTGCGGTGGAGGTTCTCCAGCAGCGCGTCGCGCAGCAGGTCCTCGTCCTGGGTCTCGCGCACGACGGCGGCGATCGTCCCCAGGCCGGCCTGCTGGTGGGCGCGCCAGCGACGCTCGCCCATGATGAGCTCGTAGGCGTCGGGCGCCGTCTGGCGCACGACGACCGGCTGCAGCAGCCCGATCTCCTTGATCGAGTGCACCAGCTCGGCCATGTGCTCCTCGTCGAACACCTGACGCGGCTGGCGCGGGTTCGGCACGATCTGGTCCAGCGGGATCTCGGCGAAGCGGGCGCCCTCGATCTCCTGCAGGCCGGACTCCTGCGCCTCGGCCGGCGTCGCCGGGATCAGCGCCTCGAGCCCACGGCCCAGTCCACGTCGTGCCATCAGTCCTCCAGCCGGTTCGCCATGACGGTCATCTCGCGCGCCGCCTCCAGGTACGACAACGCCCCGGAGGACGTCGGGTCGTAGGTGAGGACGGTCTGCTGGTAGCTCGGGGCCTCCGAGATGCGCACCGACCGGGGGATGGCCGTGCGCAGCACCTTGTCCTGGAAGTGCTCGCGCACCTCGGCGGCCACGCCGGCCGACAGGTTGGTGCGGGCGTCGAACATCGTCAGCAGGATGGTCGTCACCTCCAGGCGCGGGTTCAGGTGCGCCCGCACGAGGTCGATGTTGCGCAGCAGCTGGCCCAGGCCCTCGAGCGCGTAGTACTCGCACTGGATCGGGATGAGCACCTCGCGGCCGGCCACCATGGCGTTGACGGTCAGCAGGCCGAGCGACGGCGGGCAGTCGATGAGCACGTAGTCGACCCGGCGACCGGCGCGCTCGCGCACGTCGAGGTACGCCTGCAGCGCCTTGTCCAGCCGCGACTCGCGCGCCACGAGCGATACGAGCTCGATCTCGGCGCCGGCGAGGTCGATGGAGGCCGGCAGCACGTCCAGGGTCGGGATCTCCGGGCAGGTCTGCACCAGGTCGACGACGTCGTCACCCTCGACGATCGCCTCGTACACGCCCGGCGTGCCCTCCGCGTGCGGGATGTTCAGCGCGGTCGACGCGTTGCCCTGCGGGTCGAGGTCCACCACGAGCACGTGGAGGCCGCGCAGGGCGAGGGCGGCGGCGACGTTGACCGTCGTGGTCGTCTTGCCGACGCCGCCCTTCTGGTTCGCCACCACGAAGATGCGGGTGTCGGCCGGGCGGTCGAAGCGCTGCGTGCGCTCGACCCGGGCAGCCAGCTGCACGTGGTCCGCGGCCTCGCGCGCGAGGGGAGTGGCGTCGTCGAGCCCCAGTCCCGCGCCGGGGCCGGCCAGGGCGCCGGCCGAGGGCCCACCCAGGGGGTTGTTCATCGAGGCGACTCCTGCGTTTCACGTGAACCGGGCGCAGCCAGCCCACAGGCTGCGGGGAGGGCGGGGTCGTCCACGGCCATCCGGTCGGTTCGCTCATCGCTGCACCTCCACCACGGTCGTCGGGTCGTCCTGGGGTCCATAGGTCGTGACCACGATAGACCGCGCTCCGAGCTTCTCGAGCACGGACGCGTCGCGGTCGACCTCGTCCTGCGCCGAGCGGCCCTTCAGGGCCAGCAGCACGCCGTCGCGAGCGGTCAGCGGGAGGCACCAGCCGGCCAGCTTGCCCAGCGGCGCCACGGCGCGCGCCGTCACGACGTCGAACGTGCGGTGGACGTCCTCGGCCCGGCTGCGCACGACCTCGACGTTGGACAGCTCCAGCTGGTCCACGACCTCCTGCAGGAACGTCGTGCGCCGCTGCAGCGTCTCGATGAGGGTGACGCGCAGGTCGGGCCGGGCGATCGCCCACACGAGGCCCGGCAGGCCGGCGCCGGTGCCGACGTCCGCGACAGCGCATCCGGCCGGGACGCGGGGGAGCACCACGGCGCAGTTGACCAGGTGCCGCTGCCACAGGCGCGGAACCTCGCGCGGACCGATCAGTCCACGCTCGACGCCGTCCGTGGCCAGGCGGTCGGCATAGGCCCCCATGGCCGCAAGGCGGTCGCCGAACAGCGCGACCGCCTCGGCGGGGGGAGTCGTTTCACGTGAACCGTCACGAGCCGGGGAGCACCACCACGTGGCGCGCGTCCTCGAGACCCTCGGACTCGCTGGCCAGGCCGGCCTCCGCGACGACGTCGTGGACGACCTTGCGCTCGAACGGCGACATCGGCGCCAGGGCGACGCGCTCGCCGGAGTCCTTGACCTGGGCCACGGCCTCCTCGGCCAGCTTCACCAGCTCCGCACGGCGGGCGGCACGGTGCCCGTCCACGTCGAGCATGAGCCGGCTGCGCTCACCGGTCTCGCGGTACACCGCGAGCCGCGTCAGCTCCTGCAGCGCGTCCAGCACCTCGCCGTCGCGGCCCACGAGCGAGCGCAGGTCGCCGCCCGAGACGGACACCGAGGCGCGGTCGCCGTCGACGTCCATGTCGATGTCGCCGTCCAGGTCGGCGATGTCGAGCAGACCCTCGAGGAAGTCCGCGGCGATGTCACCCTCGCGGATCAGCTTCTCCTGGCTCATCGGTTCCCCTTCCCGTTGCCGGTGTTCGGGTTCTGGCCCTTCTTGCGCTGGCTGCGCGGCTGCTTCTTGGGCTGCTGACGCTGACGGACGACACGCTGCTCCTCGGTCTCGGCCACCTCGGTCTCCGCGGCGACGACTTGCCCTTGGCCTTGTCGCGCTCCTGCTTGGCCGCGAAGGCCGGCGTGCCGGGAGCGGGGTTGCGGCGGATGACGTAGAACTGCTGGCCCATGGTCCACAGGTTCGTGGTCGTCCAGTAGATGAGGACGCCGATCGGGAAGGCGACGCCGGAGATGGCGAAGACGAACGGCAGCACGTAGAGCAGGAGCTTCTGCTGCTGGGCGTACGGACCGTTCATGGCCTCGGCCGGCATGTTCTTGGCCATGAGCTGGCGCTGGGTCGTGAACTGCGTGGCGCACATGGCCACGACCAGGACGACCGCGAGGATGCGAGTCTCCCACAGGTTCGTGTTCACGAAGGTGTCGGCGATCTTGCCGCCGAGCAGGATGGCGTTCGACAGGCTCTCGGCCTGCTCGCCGGACAGGAAGCCGCGCGCGCCCTCCGCCCCGTTCTTGGCCGCCTGGTCGAGCACGCGGAAGAGCGCGAAGAAGATCGGCATCTGCACGAGGATCGGCAGGCAGGACGCCAGCGGGTTCGTGCCGGTCTCCTGGAACAGCTTCATCTGCTCCTGGGCCAGCCGCTCGCGGTCGTGGCCGTACTTCTTCTGCAGCTCCTTGATCTTGGGCTGCAGCAGCTGCATGTTGCGGCTGCTCTTGATCTGCTTGACGAACAGCGGGATGAGCAGCGCGCGGATCGTCACGGTGAGACCGACGATGGACAGCGCCCAGGTCCAGCCCGAGTCGGGGTCGAGCAGCTGGGCAAAGAGCCAGTGCCAGGCCAGCAGCACGCCGGACACCGCGTAGTACAGCGGCGTCATGATGGCCGAGCCGATCGACCCTAGGAAGTCGAGCATTCAGTTCCTCCGTGACGGACGGGCACCGGGTCGATTCCTCCGGCGCTCCAGGGATGGCAACGAGCGAGACGGCGCGCCGCGTACCAGCTGCCGCGCACGGAGCCGTGGGTCTGCACCGCCTCGAGGGCGTAGGCCGAGCAGGTGGGGTAGTAGCGGCACACGTCGCCGTACAGCGGACTGATGAGCAGCCGGTACCCCTTGAGCAGCAGGACCAGGACGTGCTTCACGACGTCACCAGTCGCCGGGCGACGGTCGACAGCGCGGAGTCCAGGTCGGCGGCCAGCTCGGCCGAGGTGGCCTGGGCGGCCGAGGGGTGCGCGCGCACCACGAGGTGGGCGTCGGCGGGCAGCACGTCCAGACGCGCGCGGACGAGCTCGCGCAGCCGACGCTTGACGCGGTTGCGCACCACGGCCGGCCCGACGCGCCGGCTCACGACGAAGCCGACCTCGACCGGGGCCGGGGCCGTGGACGCATGCACCACGAGATGCGAACGGCCCGCACGCACGCCGGAGCGCACGACGGACCGGAAGCTCGCACTCGCCCGCATGCGGTGCGCACGCGGGAGCAAGGCTCAGGCAGACAGCTCGGCGCGGCCCTTGCGGCGGCGCGAGGAGAGGATGGCGCGGCCGGCACGCGTGCGCATGCGGAGGCGGAAGCCGTGCTTCTTGGCGCGGCGGCGGTTGTTCGGCTGGTAGGTGCGCTTGCTCACGGAGGATCCTGTTCTTCGTCGACGGGCGGCGTGATGCTCGATCGCCACCGCTCGCCCGCGGACATGGTCGTCCTGCGGGCAGGCGGCAGTGGTCGTGACAACGACTATCCAACGGTACGGGTGCCCTCCCGTCCGGTCAAACTCGCGCGCAATAGACGATCCGCCGTCGGCCGTCCAGACGACACGCCGTACCGTGGTCCCCGAACCAGCCAACCACTTGTGACCGAGCGCTCGACGCTGCTAGCGTCGCCGGGTCGCGGGGGCTTTTCCACAGCGGAACGGGTCACGGACCCCCGTACATGCACACCTTGTGGAAAATCATGTGGATGCGAGCAAGGGGAGACATGACCGATCCGGGGACCACCGACGAGAACGACGCCGTCGAGGCGTGGTCGCGCACCGTCGAGACGCTGTCTCCGGGCATGAAGGTCTGGGTCTACTCGGCCCGGCCCGTCACCCTCCACGGCAACACGCTGATCGTCGCGGTGCCCGACGACCTCACCCGCACCCAGCTGGAGACCCGGGTCCGCGCCGCGCTCGAGGAGTCGCTCAGTGCGGCCTACGGGCAGCCGATCCGCCTGGGCGTGACGGTCGACCCGTCCCTGGCCGACCAGCCGGGCAGTCATGACGACTTGTCGACAAATCACTTTGACGCTTCGCCGACTCCGTCGCCGGCCCCGTCCGCGGAGGTCGAGGACGACGACGAGGACGACGAGGACGAGGACTTCGTCCCCAGCTGGACCGCTCGTCAGGCGCCGGCCCCGCGCAGCGGCTCGGTCGCCGAGGCCCGGCTCAACCAGCGCTACATCTTCGACCGGTTCGTCATCGGCTCGTCCAACCGGTTCGCGCACGCCGCCGCGGTCGCGGTCGCCGAGGCGCCGGGCAAGGCGTACAACCCGCTGATGATCTACGGCGACTCCGGGCTGGGCAAGACCCACCTGCTGCACGCCATCGGGCACTACGTGCTCCACCTCTACCCGGGCACGCGGGTGCGCTACGTGAACTGCGAGGAGTTCACCAACGACTTCATCAACTCCATCGGCGACAACCGGCAGGCCGCGTTCAAGCGCAAGTACCGCGAGACCGACGTCCTGCTCGTCGACGACATGCAGTTCCTGGAGAACAAGAAGGAGACGCAGGAGGAGTTCTTCCACACCTTCAACGTGCTCCACAACGAGAACAAGCAGATCGTCATGACGTCCGACCGCCACCCGCGGTACCTGGACCACCTCGAGGAGCGCCTGCGCACCCGCTTCCAGTGGGGACTGACGACCGACGTCCAGCCGCCCGACCTCGAGACGCGCATCGCGATCCTGCGCAAGAAGGCCGCGATCGAGAAGCTGACGGCGCCGGCCGACGTGCTGGAGTTCATCGCCAGCAAGGTGCAGACCAACATCCGCGAGCTCGAGGGTGCGCTCATCCGGGCGACGGCGTTCGCCAACCTCAACAACCAGACGGTCGACCTGCAGCTGGCCCAGATCGTGCTCAAGGACCTCATCCCCGAGGGCGGCGAGCCGGACGTCACGGCCGGCCTGATCATGGCCCAGACCGCCGCCTACTCGAACTTCTCCATCGACGAGCTGTGCGGCACCAACCGCAGCCGCAACCTCGTCCAGGCGCGCCAGATCGCCATGTACCTGTGCCGCGAGCTCACCGACATGTCGCTGCCCAAGATCGGCCAGGAGTTCGGCGGCCGCGACCACACCACGGTCATGCACGCCGAGCGCAAGATCCGCAAGCTCATGGCCGAGAAGCACGCCGTCTACAACCAGGTCACCGAGCTCACGAACCGCATCAAGCAGCAGGCCAAGCAGGGCTGAACCGGCTCCGACGCCCCCGAAAGTGCCCCCGGACGACCCGGGAGGCACTTTTTTTGTGTTTACACAGCTGGGGACAGACCTGTGGGAATCGGTGGACGACTGTGGACGCGACGGGGGACGACGGTGAACGCCGTGTGGGGACGAACGACACGTCCACAGCCGACGGGGACGCGTCCACGACCCGACCCGCAGGACTGTCCACGGGGTCGGCCGGATCGCAGGGCGATCAAGGGTTTTCCACGAGATCCACACCGGCTACTACGACTACGACAGAACTACACGACGCGCGAAGAGCCGAAGCAGGACGACCGCCCGTCCTGTGGACGTCGGGCCGACGAGGTCCGGTACCCGAGACCCCCGGCGCCGTGGCAGGATTCGTGTCGTTCCCCCAGCACGACATCCCCGAGAGGCGACACCAGGTGAGATTCCGGATCGAACGCGACGCGCTCGCCGACGCCGTGGCATGGACCGCCCGCAGCCTGCCCCACCGTCCGAGCGTCCCGGTCCTCGCCGGCCTGCTCGTGGAGACCGGTCCGGACGGCCTCACCCTCTCGGGCTTCGACTACGAGACCTCCACCCGCGCGACCCTGCCGGCCGAGGTCATCGACGACGGCCGCGTGCTCGTCTCGGGCCGCCTGCTCGCCGAGATCGTGAAGTCGCTGCCGAACAAGCCGGTCGAGCTCGCGCTCGACGGCACGAAGGTCGCGCTCACCTGCGGCGCCTCGCGGTTCAGCCTGCAGACGCTCCCGGTCGAGGAGTACCCGCAGCTGCCGTCGATGCCCACCGCGTCGGGCTCGGTGAAGTCCGACGAGTTCGCCCAGGCCGTGGCCCAGGCCGGCGCCGCCGCCGGCCGCGACGAGATGCTCCCGCTCCTGACCGGCATCCGCCTGGAGATGGAGGGCTCGACGATCTCGCTCATGGCGACCGACCGCTTCCGCGCCAGCCTGCGCGACGTGGCCTGGGCGCCGGAGCAGGGCGACGTCTCGGGCCACGCGCTCGTCCCCGCGCGCGTCCTGACCGACACGGCCAAGTCGCTCGTCTCGGGCAGCGACGTCACCATCGCGATCTCCACCGGTGACGCCGGCGACGGCCTCATCGGCTTCGAGGGCACCGTCGGCACCGGCACGCGCCGCACCACGACCCGCCTGCTCGAGGGCGACTTCCCGCGGGTGCGCCAGCTGTTCGCCACCCAGGGCGAGACGGTCGCCTACGTCTCGACCCAGTCGCTGGTCGAGGCCGTGCGCCGCGTGTCCCTGGTCGCCGAGCGCAACACCCCGGTGCGGCTCACGTTCTCCGACGGCAGCCTGCTGCTCGAGGCGGGCAGCGGCGACGAGGCCCAGGCCTCGGAGTCGATCGAGGCGAGCATCGAGGGGCCGGACATCTCGATCGGCTTCAACCCCAGCTACCTGCTCGAGGGCCTGTCGGTCATGCAGGAGCCGGTCGTGCACCTGGCCTTCACCCAGCACACCAAGCCCGCCGCGCTCGCCGGCGTGCCCGAGGTCGGCGCCACCCCCGACTTCGCCTTCCGCTACCTGATCATGCCGGTCCGGCTGCAGAGCTGACCGGTCCCACCCCCACCCCGCGAGGAGCTCTGGTCCGCGTGCACATCGGCCTCATCGGTCTCGGCAAGATGGGCGGCAACATGCGCACCCGCCTGCGCAACGCCGGCATCACCGTCGTCGGCTACGACCGCAACCCCGACCTGCAGGACGTCGACTCGCTCGAGGCGCTCGTCGACGCCCTGCCCTCGGACGCCCCCAAGGTCGTCTGGGTCATGGTCCCGGCCGGCGACCCGACCCGCGAGACCGTCCGCCAGGTCGGCGCGCTGCTGCGCGAGGGCGACGTCGTCGTCGACGGCGGCAACTCGCGCTGGACCGACGACGAGATCAACGCCCAGCTGCTCGCCGAGCGCGGCGTCGGCTTCGTCGACTGCGGCGTGAGCGGCGGCGTCTGGGGGCTGGACAACGGCTACGCCCTCATGGCCGGCGGATCGGCCGACGACGTCGCCAAGGTGCAGTTCGCCTTCGACGCGCTCAAGCCCGAGGGCGACTCCGGCTTCGTCCACGCCGGACGCGTCGGGGCCGGCCACTTCTCCAAGATGGTCCACAACGGCATCGAGTACGCGATGATGCAGGCCTACGCCGAGGGCTGGGAGCTGCTCGAGAAGGTCGACCTCGTCGACAACGTCACCGAGGTCATGGACTCCTGGCGCGAGGGCACGGTCGTGCGCTCGTGGCTGCTCGACCTGCTGGTCAAGGCGCTCGAGGAGGACCCCGGCCTGTCGAAGATCCGCGGCTACGCCGAGGACTCCGGCGAGGGCCGGTGGACGGTCGAGGCCGCGATCGAGAACGCCGTCGCCACGCCGACCATCGCCGCGTCGCTGTTCGCCCGCTTCGTCTCCCGCCAGGAGGAGTCGCCGGCGATGAAGGCGGTCGCCGCCATGCGCCAGCAGTTCGGCGGTCACGCGGTGCGCGCCGCGCAGGAGGAGGGCCTCGACCCGGCGTCGGCGGACCCCTCCGACCCCGTCTGACATGCACGTCACCCGTCTGGCCCTGCACGACTTCCGCTCCTACGACTCGGTCGAGATCGAGCTCGACCCGGGCGTCTCGGTCTTCGTCGGCGCCAACGGGCAGGGCAAGACCAACCTCGTCGAGTCGGTCGACTACGTCGCGACGCTGGCCTCGCACCGGGTGTCCTCGGACGCTCCCCTGGTGCGGGCCGGCGCCGACAGCGCGGTCGTCCGGGTCGAGGTGCAGCGCGGCGAGCGGTCCGCGCTGCTGGAGGTGGAGCTGCTCCCGGGCCGGTCGAACCGGGCGCGGGTCAACCGCTCGCCGCTGCCGCGGGTGCGCGACCTGGCCGGCATCCTGCGCACCGTGGTCTTCTCGCCCGAGGACCTCGCGCTGGTGAAGGGCGACCCGTCGGACCGCCGGGCGTTCCTGGACGCGCTCATGGTGCTGCGCACCCCGCGCCTGGCCGGCACGCGCGCCGAGTACGACCGCATCCTGCGCCAGCGCAACACGCTGCTCAAGACCGCCGGCCGCAACCGGCGGGCCGAGCTCAGCACGCTGGACATCTGGGACGAGAACCTGGCCACGGCCGGCGCCGAGCTCATGGCCGCGCGCACCCGGCTGCTGGACGACCTCGGTCCGCACCTGGCCGAGGCGTACGTCAACGTGGCGGCGCTGGCCGCCGCCGACCGCGC
>NZ_JBNFNZ010000034.1:0-11753 GCF_057364525.1 Aeromicrobium sp. PFPM2_SD2 | reverse complement strand
ATCGCCCCGGCCCGCGTCGCCGAGCAGCTCGCGAGCTGCGCGCCCGGCTGGCCTGAGCCCCCGTGGCGTCCCCTCGGCGCGGCGCTAGGCTCGCAGCATGACCATCGCGATCGCCTACCGGCCCGACGACTACGGCCGGGCGGCCGTCGAGTTCGCCGTGGAGGAGGCGCTGCGCCGTGACGCGACGGTGCTCGTGGTGAACGTCGTCGGACCCGGGCCGGACGGCACCACGCCGCCGCCGGCCGACCTGTCCGACGTCACCGCGCGGCTCGACCGCGCCGGCATCGCGCACGACGTCGCGCAGGTCGAGGACCCCGACGTCGTGGGGGCCGTCGTCGACGTCCTGGAGGACCGCGGCGCCGAGCTGCTCGTCATCGGCCTGCGCAAGCGCACCCCCGTCGGCAAGCTGATCATGGGCGCCGTCGCCCAGCGGCTCATGCTCGACACGTCCATCCCGGTCGTGGCGGTCAAGGCGCCCTGAGCGAGCTGCCCGTCCTCGCCGACGCCCGGTCCCTGCTCGGCCGTGCGCTGGTCGGTCATGGCGTCACCGTCGTCATCACCGAGGTCGAGGCCTACGCCGGGCCGCTCGACCCGGCCTCGCACGCCTACACCCGCACGCCGCGCTCGGACATCATGTACGGCCCGCCGTGGCGGCTGTACGTGTACCGCTCGTACGGCCTGCACCACTGCGCCAACGTCGTGACGAGCCCGGAGGGGGAGGCGTCCGCCGTGCTGGTGCGCGCCGGACGCGTCATCGAGGGCCTCGAGCTGGCCCGCGAGCGCCGGGGACCGCGGGTGAGCGACGCCGGCCTGGCCCGCGGACCGGGCAACCTGGCCGAGGCGCTCGGCATCACGCTCGAGGACAAGGGCACCGACCTGCTCGACCCGGAGCCGGTGCACCTGGGGGAGCGGGTCGAGGAGCCGGCGCACGTCGTGGCCGGGCCCCGCGTGGGGTGTTGAAGGCTGCCGACGCGCCGTGGCGCTTCTGGGTGGCCGGCGACCCGACGGTCAGCGCCTACCGGCGCTCGCCGCGAGCACCACGCGCCTCGTCGCTCTCCTGAGCCTGCGCGGCCTCCGGGGCGGGGAGCTCGCAGACGCCGTCCACGCACACCGGAGCGTCCTGCTCGCCGACCATCTGGAACGGCCCGCTCATCGTTCCTGCACCGCCTGGGTGATGGCCGCGGCGAACGTCTCGGGGGACTGGGCGCCGGAGACGCCGTACCGGCCGTCGACGACGTAGAACGGCACGCCGCCGATGCCGTACCGCATCGCTTGGTCGACGTCGGCCTGGACGGCATCGGCGTACGTGCCGGCCTCGAGCTCCTTCACGACGGTGTCGCGGTCGAGCCCGACCTCGGCGGCGAGGTCGGCGAGGTCCTCGACCCGGCCGACGTGGCGGCCCTGCTCGAAGTAGGCGCTCAGCAGGCGCTCCTTCATGGCCGCCTGGACGCCGTGCGCCTTGGCCAGGTGCAGCAGCTCGTGCGCCTTGCGGGTGTTGGTGTGCTGCAGGGCGTCGAAGTCGTACGCGAGGCCCTCGCCGGCGGCCACCTGCGTCATCTGGCCGAGCATCTGCTCGACCTGCGCCGCGGGCATGCCCTTGTGGCCGGCCAGGAAGTCGACCTCGCTGCCCTCGAAGTCGACCGGGGTGTCCGGTGCGAGCTCGAAGGAGTGGTACTCGACCTCGACCTCGACGTCCGGGCCGAGCGAGGCGACGCCCGCCTCGAAGCGACGCTTGCCGACGAAGCACCAGGGGCACGCGACGTCGGACCAGACGTCGATCTTCACGTGTTCACTCACGCCAGCACGAACCTGCGCCCTTCCGGCGGTATTCCCTGGATAGGCTCGAGACGCCGCGACCGTCGCGGCGCACCAAGAGAAGGAACACCTGTGACTCACGTGATCGACGACCTCGACGCGCGCGGCCTGATCGCGCACTCGACCGACCTGGACGCGCTCCGGGACGAGATGAGCGCCGGGCCGATCACGTACTACGTGGGCTTCGACCCCACGGCGCCGTCGCTGCACGTCGGCAACCTGCTGCAGCTGCTGACCGCCCGCCGCCTGCAGCTGGCCGGGCACCGGCCGATCCTGCTGGTCGGCGGGTCCACCGGCCTCATCGGCGACCCCAAGCAGAGCGGCGAGCGGGTGATGAACTCCAAGGACACGGTGGCGCAGTGGGTCGAGCGGATCCGCGGCCAGGTCTCGCGCTTCGTCTCGCTCGAGGGCGACAACGGTGCCGTGCTGGTGAACAACCTCGACTGGACGCAGTCCCTGTCGACCGTCGACTTCCTGCGCGACATCGGCAAGCACTTCCCGGTCAACCGGATGCTGGCCCGCGACGTCGTGGCCAGCCGGCTGGAGTCCGGCATCAGCTACACCGAGTTCAGCTACGTCCTGCTCCAGGCCATGGACTACCTCGAGCTGCACCGGCGCCACGGCTGCGCGCTGCAGACCGGCGGCAGCGACCAGTGGGGCAACATCACCGCCGGCGTCGAGCTCGTCCGCCGGGCCGACGGCGACCGCGTCCACGCGCTGGCCACGCCGCTCATCACGAAGGCCGACGGCACGAAGTTCGGCAAGACCGAGTCCGGCACCATCTGGCTCGACCCGACGCTCATGAGCCCGTACGCCTTCTACCAGTCCTGGATCCAGCCGAGGACGTCAAGGTGGGGGAGTACCTCAAGCAGTTCACCTTCCTGCCGCTCGAGGAGATCGACCGGGTCATGGCCGAGCACCAGGAGCGTCCCGGCGCCCGGGCCGCCCAGCGGCTGCTCGCCGCCGAGCTGACGACCCTCGTCCACGGCGAGGACGAGCTGCGGGCCGCCGAGCTCGCCTCGCAGGCGTTGTTCGGCCGCGGTGACCTGGCCGAGCTGCCGGCCTCGACCCTGGAGGCCGCGCTGCGCGAGGCCGGGGGAGTCGAGCTCGAGGGAGGCGCCGACTCGTCGACGCCGCTGCTGGGCGCCGGCCTCGTGGACAGCAAGTCTGCGGGACGTCGCGCGGTGTCCGAGGGCGGGGCGTACGTCAACAACGAGCGCGTCGAGGACCCCGACCAGTCGCTCGCCGGCCACGGCGTGGGCGACTCCGGCTGGGTGGTCCTGCGCAAGGGCAAGCGGGCCGTCTCCGGCGTCCGGCTGCCCTGAGCCAGTCCCGGGGGTCGTGGAGGGCCACGATCCCCGGGATTCCGGGGATTTTCGGGGTGTGGCCACGGACACAGGGACCCCGATTTGACCTTCGGGGAAACGGGTGTGTAATGTTCTTCTTGTTGCACCGCACGGCGGGGCGGAAGGCCGAGAGGCTGGCCGCCCGGTGGGTGTGACGCTGTCTCAACCGAAACGGCTGATCCCGAACCTTCAGTGTGTTCTGGGCAGGTCGCCGAAAACGCGGGACATGATCTAGCCCCGTTCAGGGCTTCTCTTTGTGGGGAGTTTCTGGGTGGTGTGCGTCTGATCCTTGAGAACTCAACAGTGTGCAATAGTCGACGAGATTAATTAGTAGTAACCCCCGTCGGCAGCGATCCGGGCTTCGGTCTGGTTGTTGTTGGCGTAGGTTAATTCCGACAAATTGTTTGTCAGCAAACAGTTCGTCAGGAATCAAAACGATGTTGGCCCCTTCTGGGGTTTTTCAACGGAGAGTTTGATCCTGGCTCAGGACGAACGCTGGCGGCGTGCTTAACACATGCAAGTCGAGCGGTAAGGCCCTTTCGGGGGTACACGAGCGGCGAACGGGTGAGTAACACGTGAGCAATCTGCCCCTGTCTCTGGGATAACCACTGGAAACGGTGGCTAATACCGGATATGACCTCCCTTCGCATGTTGGGTGGTGGAAAAGTCCGCTGGACAGGGATGAGCTCGCGGCCTATCAGCTTGTTGGTGGGGTAATGGCCTACCAAGGCGACGACGGGTAGCCGGCCTGAGAGGGTGACCGGCCACACTGGGACTGAGACACGGCCCAGACTCCTACGGGAGGCAGCAGTGGGGAATATTGGACAATGGGCGAAAGCCTGATCCAGCAACGCCGCGTGAGGGATGACGGCCTTCGGGTTGTAAACCTCTTTCAGCAGGGACGAAGCGAAAGTGACGGTACCTGCAGAAGAAGGACCGGCCAACTACGTGCCAGCAGCCGCGGTAATACGTAGGGTCCGAGCGTTGTCCGGAATTATTGGGCGTAAAGGGCTCGTAGGCGGTTTGTCACGTCGGGAGTGAAAACTCAGGGCTTAACCCTGAGCGTGCTTCCGATACGGGCTGACTAGAGGGATGCAGGGGAGAACGGAATTCCTGGTGTAGCGGTGGAATGCGCAGATATCAGGAGGAACACCGGTGGCGAAGGCGGTTCTCTGGGCATTTCCTGACGCTGAGGAGCGAAAGCATGGGGAGCGAACAGGATTAGATACCCTGGTAGTCCATGCCGTAAACGTTGGGCGCTAGGTGTGGGGACCTTCCACGGTTTCCGTGCCGCAGCTAACGCATTAAGCGCCCCGCCTGGGGAGTACGGCCGCAAGGCTAAAACTCAAAGGAATTGACGGGGGCCCGCACAAGCGGCGGAGCATGCTGATTAATTCGATGCAACGCGAAGAACCTTACCTGGGTTTGACATATGCCGGAAAGCGCTAGAGATAGTGCCCCTTTTAGTCGGTATACAGGTGGTGCATGGCTGTCGTCAGCTCGTGTCGTGAGATGTTGGGTTAAGTCCCGCAACGAGCGCAACCCTCGTCCTATGTTGCCAGCACGTCATGGTGGGGACTCATAGGAGACTGCCGGGGTCAACTCGGAGGAAGGTGGGGATGACGTCAAGTCATCATGCCCCTTATGTCCAGGGCTTCAAGCATGCTACAATGGCCGGTACAATGGGCTGCGATACCGCGAGGTGGAGCGAATCCCAAAAAGCCGGTCTCAGTTCGGATTGGGGTCTGCAACTCGACCCCATGAAGTCGGAGTCGCTAGTAATCGCAGATCAGCAACGCTGCGGTGAATACGTTCCCGGGCCTTGTACACACCGCCCGTCACGTCATGAAAGTCGGCAACACCCGAAGCCGGTGGCCTAACCCTTGTGGAGGGAGCCGTCGAAGGTGGGGCTGGCGATTGGGACGAAGTCGTAACAAGGTAGCCGTACCGGAAGGTGCGGCTGGATCACCTCCTTTCTAAGGAGCATCTGGCCCGCAGACATGGTCTGTGTGGTCCATTGAGTCGTTGACCAGCCGAATGTGCTGGTGCGGTCTCAGCTCACTAGTGGACGTCGACTATGACCTGCTCGGACGAGCCTGGGTCTCTAGTACTGCCGGCTTGCCGGCGTGGAACGGGGCTGAGGTGGGTCGGGGCTGGGTCTGCACACTGTTGGGTCCTGAGGGATCAGGTCTTCGGACTGGATCTCTTCGGATCGTCTCTTCCGAGCGAACCGCCGGTCACCTTCGGGTGGAGGGTAGGCGTCGGGTCGAGGGGCGGGACCGGTCGTATTTTGAGAACTTCACAGTGGACGCGAGCATCTTTGTAGAAACAACAAGCTACTAAGTGCACATGGTGGATGCCTTGGCATCGAGAGCCGATGAAGGACGTAGGAGTCTGCGATAAGCCCCGGGGAGCTGACAACCGAGCTGTGATCCGGGGGTGTCCGAATGGGGAAACCCGGCTGGAGGAAAGTCCAGTCACCTCTACCTGAACACATAGGGTAGTTGGAGGGAACGCGGGGAAGTGAAACATCTCAGTACCCGCAGGAAGAGAAAACAACAGTGATTCCGGGAGTAGTGGCGAGCGAAACTGGAAGAGGCTAAACCTCAAGTATGTGATAGCCGGCGGGCGTTGTACTTGGGGGGTTGTGGGGCCGCATGGTCTGTTCTGCCGGACAGACGAAGAGTCATAAACCATGAGTGAAGTCGAGACGGCTGGAAAGTCGTGGCACAGAGGGTGATACCCCCGTAGACGTAAGCTCATGGCTCTTGTGCGTGACCCCGAGTAACACCGAACCCCTGAAATTCGGTGTGAATCTGGCGGGACCACCCGTTAAGCCTAAATACTCCTCGATGACCGATAGCGGACTAGTACCGTGAGGGAAAGGTGAAAAGTACCCCGGGAGGGGAGTGAAATAGTACCTGAAACCATGTGCATACAAGCCGTCGGAGCCTTTCGGGGTGACGGCGTGCCTTTTGAAGAATGAGCCTGCGAGTTAGCGTTGTGTAGCGAGGTTAAGGCGTGAGCCGTAGCCGTAGCGAAAGCGAGTCCGAACAGGGCGGCTGAGTTGCACGATCTAGACCCGAAGCGGAGTGATCTATCCATGGGCAGGTTGAAGCGCGGGTAAGACCGCGTGGAGGACCGAACCCACCTAGGTTAAAAACTGGGGGGATGACCTGTGGATAGGGGTGAAAGGCCAATCAAACTCCGTGATAGCTGGTTCTCCCCGAAATGCATTTAGGTGCAGCGTCACGTGTTTCTTGCCGGAGGTAGAGCACTGGATGGGCTAGGGGGCTTACCAGCTTACTGAACTCAACCAAACTCCGAATGCCGGTAAGTGAGAGCGTGGCAGTGAGACTGCGGGGGATAAGCTCCGTAGTCGAGAGGGAAACAGCCCAGACCATCAGCTAAGGCCCCTAAGCGGTTACTAAGTGGAAAAGGATGTGGAGTCGCATAGACAACCAGGAGGTTGGCTTAGAAGCAGCCATCCTTGAAAGAGTGCGTAATAGCTCACTGGTCAAGTGATTCTGCGCCGACAATTTAGCGGGGCTCAAGTAATCCGCCGAAGCTATGGCATTCACGCGTGTACCAGGCCTTCGTGGTCCAGGTGCGTGGATGGGTAGGGGAGCGTCGTGTCGGGAGTGAAGCGGCGGGGTGACCCAGCCGTGGACGCGACACGAGTGAGAATGCAGGCATGAGTAGCGAATGAAGAGTGAGAAACTCTTCCACCGGATGACCAAGGGTTCCAGGGTCAAGCTAATCTTCCCTGGGTAAGTCGGGACCTAAGGCGAGGCCGACAGGCGTAGTCGATGGACAACGGGCTGATATTCCCGTACCGGCGTTGAACCGCCCATGCTGAATCCAGTGATGCTAAGGGCCCGAAACGTACCTAAAGCCACTTCGGTGGCTATGGTGCGCGTAGCGCCTGACCCGAGCTGGTAGTAGGCAAGCAATGGTGTGACGCAGGAAGGTAGCTCAACCGCGGCGATGGTAGACCGCGGGCAAGGTCGTAGGACGAACGGTAGGCAAATCCGCCGTTCATGTGTCTGAGAGCTGATGCCGAGACGATTGAGTCGAAGTGAGTGATCCTATGCTGCCGAGAAAAGCATCTAGCGAGGTTCAGAGCCGCCCGTACCCCAAACCGACTCAGGTGGTCAGGTAGAGAATACTAAGGTGATCGAGTGAACCATGGTTAAGGAACTCGGCAAAATGCCCCCGTAACTTCGGGAGAAGGGGGGCCGGATTCGTGAGTGGACTTGCTCCACGAAGCGTTGAAGGCCGCAGAGACCAGGCCCAAGCGACTGTTTACTAAAAACACAGGTCCGTGCTAAGTCGAAAGACGCCGTATACGGACTGACTCCTGCCCGGTGCTGGAAGGTTAAGGGGACGTGTTAGCGCAAGCGAAGCACAGAACTTAAGCCCCAGTAAACGGCGGTGGTAACTATAACCATCCTAAGGTAGCGAAATTCCTTGTCGGGTAAGTTCCGACCTGCACGAATGGAGTAACGACTTGGGCGCTGTCTCAACCATGGACTCGGCGAAATTGCACTACGAGTAAAGATGCTCGTTACGCGCGGCAGGACGGAAAGACCCCGGGACCTTTACTATAGTTTGGTATTGGTGTTTGGTTCAGTTTGTGTAGGATAGGTGGGAGACTGTGAAGCATTCACGCCAGTGAGTGTGGAGTCATCGTTGAAATACCACTCTGACTGTACTAGATATCTAACCTAGGTCCGTGATCCGGATCAGGGACAGTGCCTGATGGGTAGTTTAACTGGGGCGGTTGCCTCCTAAAATGTAACGGAGGCGCCCAAAGGTTCCCTCAGCCTGGTTGGCAATCAGGTTTCGAGTGTAAGTGCACAAGGGAGCTTGACTGTGAGAGTGACAGCTCGAGCAGGGACGAAAGTCGGGACTAGTGATCCGGCGCTGGCAAGTGGAAGCGGCGTCGCTCAACGGATAAAAGGTACCCCGGGGATAACAGGCTGATCTTCCCCAAGAGTCCATATCGACGGGATGGTTTGGCACCTCGATGTCGGCTCGTCGCATCCTGGGGCCGTAGCAGGTCCCAAGGGTTGGGCTGTTCGCCCATTAAAGCGGCACGCGAGCTGGGTTTAGAACGTCGTGAGACAGTTCGGTCCCTATCCGCCGCGCGCGTTGGAAACTTGAGAAAGGCTGTCCCTAGTACGAGAGGACCGGGATGGACGAACCTCTGGTGTGGCAGTTGTTCCGCCAGGAGCACCGCTGCTTAGCTACGTTCGGAAGTGATAACCGCTGAAAGCATCTAAGCGGGAAGCATGTTTCAAGATGAGGTTTCCCACTCCCTCGAGGAGGTAAGGCCCCCAGCAGACCACTGGGTTGATAGGCCGGAGGTGGAAGCACAGCAATGTGTGTAGCCGACCGGTACTAATAGGCCGAGGGCTTGTTACCTACACAAGTTCTGCATACGCGTCCACTGTGAGGTTCCCGAGATACGAACGGGAACCACCCACACCCACGGGTGTGACTGGTTTTGATATCTCCATAGAGTTTCGGCGACCATGGCGAGAGGGAAACACCCGGCAACATTCCGAACCCGGAAGTTAAGCCTCTCAGCGCCGATGGTACTGCCCCCGGGAGGGGGTGGGAGAGTAGGACGTCGCCGGACAACCTTTAGAGCGCGAGGCCGCCCCAACACACCGGGGCGGCCTCGCCGCCACTTCTGGACCCCCTGGTTCCGGGACGAGAGGAGGGCCCACCGCCTGCGCGGTGGGCCCTTCGTCGTTCGTCCGGGTCAGAGGCGCTCGGCCACCCAGTCGATGCAGGCGGTGAGCCGGCGGACGTCGTCGGGCTCGATCGCCGGGAACAGCGCCACCCGCAGCTGGTTGCGGCCGAGCCCGCGGTAGCTGTCGACGTCGACGACCCCGTTCTCGCGCAGGACGCCGGTGAGCGTCTTCTGGTCGACGCCGTCGAGGTCGATCGTGCCCACGACGTGTGACCGGTCGGCCGGGTCCGGCACGAACGGGCGGGCGTACGAGGACGCCTCGGCCCAGTCGTAGAGGATGCGGGCCGACTCGCGCGTGCGGGCGACCGCCCAGTCCAGGCCGCCCCGCTCGTTGAGCCAGCGCACCTGGTCGTCGAGCAGGAACAGGGTGGCCAGCGCCGGGGTGTTGTAGGTCTGGTCCTTGCGCGAGTTGTCGATCGCGGTCGGCAGGTCCAGGAACCCGGGCACGTAGCGGCCCTGGGCCTGGATGCGCCCGGCCCGCTCGATCGCGGCCGGCGACATGATCGCGATCCACAGGCCGCCGTCGGACGCGAACGTCTTCTGCGGGGCGAAGTAGTAGACGTCGGTCTGCGTCAGGTCGACCGGGAGCCCGCCGGCCCCGGACGTGGCGTCGACGAGGACGAGCGCGTCGTCGTCGGCGCCCGGCACCCGTTGCACGGGGACCATGACGCCGGTGGACGTCTCGTTGTGCGCCCACGCGTAGACGTCGACGCCCTCCTCGGCGACCGGGTCCGGGTGCGTGGACGGGTCGGACTCGAGGATCGTCGGCTCGTCGACGAACGGGGCGCGCTGCACGGCGGTCGCGAACTTGCGCGAGAACTCGCCGTGCACGAGGTGCTGGGCGCGGCGGTGCACGAGGCCGAACGTCGCGGCGTCGAAGAAGGCGTGCGAGCCGCCCACGCCCAGGACGACCTCGTAGCCGTCGGGCAGCGAGAACAGGTCGCCCAGGCCGGCACGGATGCTGCCGACGAGATTCTTGACCGGGGCCTGCCGGTGGGACGTGCCCATCAGCGTCGTGCCCGTGGCCGCCAGCGCGTCCAGGGCCTCGGCGCGGACCTTCGAGGGTCCGGAGCCGAACCGTCCGTCGATGGGCAGGAGCTCGGTGGGGATCTGCACGGCCCCATTCTCGCAGGCCTCGTCAGTGGACTACCTCACATGCCGCAGCACGGGACGCTCCGTACGATGCGGCTATGGTCCCCGAACCCCCTGTCGACGCCGACGCCCTCCAGATCCCGCTCGCCGAAGGCGCGGAGCACACGCGCGAGGAGTGGGAGAAGGCGACCGCGGCGGTGCTCCGGAAGACCGGACGCCTGGCCGACGACGCGCCCGACGCGGACGTCTGGGCGCGCCTGGCGACCACGACGCTCGACGGCATCGACGTGACGCCGCTCGGGACCCCCGAGCTCGTCGCCCGGCTCTCCGACCCGGGCCTCCCCGGGCAGGCGCCGTACACGCGCGGCGCACGGACGAAGGCGCCCGAGGACGCGTGGGACGTGCGCGCCTGCTTCGCCGACCCGGAGCCGAAGGTGACGCGGGACCACGTCGTCACCGACCTGGAGAACGGCGTCACGTCGCTGTGGCTGCAGGTCGGGGAGGGGGAGATCGACCCCGCCGACCTGGCCACGGTGCTCGAGCCGGTGTTCGTCGACCTGGCGCCGGTGGTGCTGGACGCGCCGACCGTCCCGGTCGACGCGGCCCGGGCTCTCGTCGCGGTCCTCGAGGACAAGGGCGTGACCGCGGCCGCCGGCACCTCGTTCGGTGCGACCCGATCGGGAACCGGCTCCGCGGCCACGGCGTGACCGAGCTCGACGTCGTCGACGAGGTGGCCTCGCTGGCCGTCCGGGCCGGCGTCCGCGCCCTCACCGTCGACGCACCGCGGTGCACGACCTGGGCGGCTCGGACGTGCAGGAGCTGGCCTACGTGGTCGCCGCCGGCGTCGCCTACCTGCGGCTGTTGACCGACGCCGACTCCACGGCCGGTCACGACGTCGACGCCGCCGCCGGGCTGCTCGACTTCCGTCTGGCCGCGACCGACGAGCAGCTGCTCACCATCGCCAAGCTGCGCGCGGCCCGCCGGCTCTGGGCGCGCGTCGCCGAGCTCAGCGGCATCGCCGAGGCCCACCGCGGCATGGTGCAGCACGCCGTCACGTCGCGGCCGATGATGACCCGCTACGACCCCTACGTGAACATGCTGCGCACGACCGTGGCCGCGTTCGCCGCCGGCGTCGGCGGGGCGGAGTCGGTCACCGTGCTGCCGTTCGACGAGCGCCTCGGCCTGCCCGAGCCGTTCAGCCGCCGCATCGCGCGCAACACGTCCAGCCTGCTCATCGAGGAGTCGCACGTCGGGGCGGTCACCGACCCGGCGGGCGGCTCGTACGCGATGGAGAAGCTGACCGACGACCTGGCCCGCGCGG
The DNA here is from genome assembly GCF_057364525.1 of Aeromicrobium sp. PFPM2_SD2. Classification (NCBI taxonomy): domain Bacteria; kingdom Bacillati; phylum Actinomycetota; class Actinomycetes; order Propionibacteriales; family Nocardioidaceae; genus Aeromicrobium; species Aeromicrobium sp. PFPM2_SD2. Next base: position 418 of record NZ_JBNFNZ010000034.1, on the reverse strand, counting down.
CCTGGGACCTGTTCGGCGAGATCGAGGCGGCCGGCGGCGTCCTGGCCGCCCTCGACCTGCTGCGCGACCGCATCGCCGGCACGGTCTCCGAGCGGGCCCTGCAGGTCGCCCGCCGCCAGCGGCCGATCACCGGGGTCAGCGAGTTCCCGCACCTGCGCGAGGAGCTGCCCGAGCGCCGCCCGTCGACGTCGACCCGGCCCGAGCCGCACCGCTACGCCGCCGAGTTCGAGCAGATGCGCGACGAACCGGTGCCGCAGCCGGTCTTCCTGGCCACGATGGGCCCCATCGCCCAGCACACCGCCCGGGCCACCTTCGCCAGCAACCTGCTCGCCGCCGGTGGCATCGACGCGGTCGTGGCGGGCGCGACCGCCGACGTGGACGCGGTCGTCGCCGCCTACGCCGAGGCCGGACGCCCGCC
>NZ_JBNFNZ010000033.1:0-11805 GCF_057364525.1 Aeromicrobium sp. PFPM2_SD2 | reverse complement strand
GCCGACCTCGCCCGGCACGTCGTCGTCGGCCTCGACCCCGAGGCGGCTCACGAGCGGGCCGCACGGGCCCGCGCCGACAAGCGCGTCGAGCTCTCGCCGGAGCCCGACGGCGTCGCCGCGCTGTGGGTCCGAGGGCCGGCCGAGGACGTGCTGACGATCCGCGAGAGCCTGTGGCACCGCGCCGAGACGGCCCGGTCCGCCGGCGACGTCCGGTCGGTCAGCCAGATCATGTTCGACACGCTGCTCACCGACGTCACGGGCTTCACCGCGGCCAGCAAGCCCGCCGTCGAGCTCCAGCTCGTCCTCGACGCCCCGACCCTCCTGGGCGACGACGCCGACGAGCCGGTCGAGCTCGTCGGCTACGGCCGCTCACGCCCGCGGTGGGCGAGCAGCTCGTGGCCCACGCCCGCGACGCCCTCGATCCGCCGGCTGCTGACCGACCCCGTCGACGGCGTCCTGGTGGCCCGCGACCCGCGGCGTCGACGCTCCACCGGGTCCGACACCGCCTTCGTCCGCTCCCGGGACGGACGCTGCCGCCAGCCCGGCTGCGACTGCCGCGTCCGCCACGTCGACCACGTCCGGGCCTTCGCGGAGGGTGGTCCGACGGTGCTCGAGAACGCCCAGGGCCTCTGCGTCCGCTCGCACACCACCAAGCACCTGCCCGGCTGGAGCGTCCAGGTGCGCGGCCGCGGACGCGCCGTCGAGTGGACCACGCCCACCGGCCACCGCTACCGGTCGAGCGTCCCGCCCGTCCGTCCACCGCTGGCCCGACTCCGCACGTGAGCACGTCCCCGGCACGTCGCCCGCCACAACGCTTTGCCGCTCCGACCCGCGAGGAGACGTCCGTCCGAACAGTGGAAGAACGGACGATCTCACCGCGACGCACGACACATTCCTGCGTTAAGGTCTCCCTGCAACGACCGTCTCGCCTCGGCTATCCGGGCCGGGCACCCAGCTAGGGGGATCAGCATGGCCAACGTTTCGGTTTCCTACCAGGAGATGCAGGACCAGGCGACCAAGCTCAACAACGCTCGCGTCGACATCGAGTCGCAGCTCTCGGCGCTCAAGTCGCAGATCGAGGGACTCGTCAACGGCGGCTTCGTCACCGACGCCGCGTCGGGCCAGTTCCGCACCTCCTACGAGGAGTTCAACCAGGGCGTCTCGAAGGCCATCGAGGGCCTCGACGGCATGGCGACCTACCTCAACAAGGCCGCCGAGACGTTCGCCGACGTCGACACGCAGCTGGCCAACGCCCTCAAGGGCTGAGCACCTCGTGGTCCAGCAGGGACGCCCTCACCCGGCGTCCCTGCTGGACTCGCCTGTCCTGACACGTCCCGGGGGAGACGACCATGGCTGACCTGACCTACGACGCCGAGCGCCTCTCGACGCTCGCGACCCAGCTGACCACGATCACCGACGACCTGAAGTCCGACCGGGACCTCAAGGGTTACGACGTCGAGGACGTCGCCCACGAGATCGTCGCGGAGGCGATCGACAACTTCGTCAACGACTGGGACGACCGGCGCAACAAGCTGGTCGAGAAGGTCGAGACCCTCGCCGACATGGCCAGCAAGTCCGCCGAGCAGTTCACCCAGGCCGACCTCGAGCTCGCCGCGAGCCTGACGGAGGAGAAGGCATGACCCGCCGCGTCGCCGAGTGGCACCTGGTCGATCGTGCGAGCGATCCCGTGCCGGCCGACTCCTACGACGTCGGCCGAGTCGCCAAGGAGTTCGAGGACCGCGGACGCGTGATGGAGGATGCCGCGTCCACCCTCAGCGCGCTCGCCAGCCTCGACGGCTGGACTGGCGAGGCCGCCGTGAAGTTCGCCGAGAAGGCCGAGGAGGCGCACAGCGACCTCGGCAAGGCCGCCGACAAGTACACCGACGCGGGCGCGGCCTTGCGCACCTACGCCGGACACGTCCAGACGGCGCGTACCGCGACCTGGAACGCCGTCAAGGCCGCCGAGGAGGCCGACGCCACCCGGCGCGCCTCCGCGAATCCCATCCCCGGAGCTGACGCTGACGACGCGACGCCCGAGGAGAAGCAGGCCGAGAGCGACCGCGCCACGGCCCACTCCGACGCGGTCACGGCGCTGAACAACGCCAAGACGGCCCTCGAGGAGGCGATGAGCGCCCTCTCGACCGCCGCCACCAACGCGGCCCACCGGATCAACAAGGCGTCCGAGAAGTTCAAGGACAGCACGATGGACAACATCAAGGGGTTCGTCGCCGCGGCCATCGACGTGCTCAATGTCGTCGCCCTCGTCCTGGCCGCCATCATCATCGTGATCCTGACCATCGCCACCCTCGGCGGCTTCGCCGTCGCCCTGGGTGGACTCTTCATGGCTCTCACCATCGTCTCGGCGACCGTCCTCGCGCTGACGCTCGTGCAGGCGGCGATGGGAGAGGCCGGCCTCTCGGAGGTCCTGTGGGCGACCGTGGGCGTCATCGGCGGCCCACTGGGCAAGCTGGGCGGCAAGCTCGCCGCCCCGGCCCTGGCCCGCATGACGACCGTCGCCCGCGCCGCAGCGGCGTCCGGTGCGCGGGGCAGCCTCACGTACCGGGCCGCCGGCCTCGTGGGACGCATCCCGTTCGGGCCCCTCCAGGCCCGGATGGCTGCCCACCAGACCCGGCTCGTGGACAACGCCGTCGCGGCCGTCAACACGCGACTCGCCACCCTGCCGCAGGCCGGAGGCCTGTCGCAGCTCGCCGGCCTCGACGCGCTGACCAACACGTTGCGCCAGCACCGCGCCCTCACCTCGATGGCCGACCAGCTCCCCCGCGACATCTGGGCGGTCCGCGGCGGCATGGCCGTCCAGGGACTCGGCGGCGCGGCGAGCATGGCGGCGACCACGCACGACACCGCCGGCATCGCTGGTCCGATGACCCGCACCTGGGACAACCTCCAGCACCTCGACGACGTGTTCCGGTTCGACGCGCCGGACCGGCCGACCACCGTGGTCCCGGTCGGTCGATGACCAGGACCGTCCTGCAACCCGGGACGCGAGGTGGGCCCCCGGTGCGCGACACGCGGGGCTGGCGCATCGTGGCCGAGCAGGACGCCTCGCTCGTCGTGCATGACCCGGACGGCACGAGTCGCGTCCTGGCCCGGCCCGGGGAGGTCCATCGGGTCGTCCTCGTGCGCGGCGCCGACCTGCGCCGCCGTCTGGGCGGGCGAGGACGCTCCGCGGACGTCGTCGCGTTCCTGGCCGACGGAGCCGTCCTCCTCTCGGTCCCGGTCAAGGTCCTCCACCTGGGCTCCATCGAGACCGCCGACCCCGACCTCATGCGAGCGACGTCCGGCGTGGCCGACTTCGCCCAGGCGATCGGCTGCACGCTCGAGCTCGCCTCGCCCGAGGAGGTGGCCGCCGTCAACCGGGCGACGGACGCCTTCACCCGAGGCCCGACCCAGGACTCGTTGCGCCGCCACCGGCTGCTGCAGTGCGTGCTGCTGCTCGCGATCGCCCTGGCCTACGCCGCCGCCCTCGCCGCCGGCGACGCACGCCCGCAGTCCGACCTCGCCATGGCTGTCGTCGCGATCGCCTGCGTGGCCTTCGTCGCCGACACCTGGCGGTTCAACCAGCAGTTCCTCGCGCAGGAGGCTCCGGCCCCCGGCGGTCGCACCGTCGTGCCGAACGTCGTCCCGCCCGGCCACTGGCGCTGGCTGCGCGAGTCCCAGCTGCAGATCGGCGCCGACGAGGTGGTGCACACCGACCACGTCCGCGAGACCTGGCTGCCCGGACCGCGGCGCGGTGGCGTCGTCACCTGCGCCATCAGTCCGGACGCGATCTGGTTCCTGGACCGCCACGGCGTGGCCCTCTCGGTCGCCTCGGCCGAGCGGTGGGTGCCGCCCGGCGGTGCCGACGCCCTCGAGCTGGCCTGCCTGGGCGCCGGGATCCAGGTCCGGACCCGTCGCGACCCGGACGCCCCGGCCCTGCTGACCGCCGACCTGGATCCCTCGGTCTACGAGTCGCACCCCCAGGCGCTGGCCAGCCTGATCCCCGGCCAGGAGCGGGGCGTCCTGGTCCCGGCCGCCGCGTTGGTCGTGGGCGTGGCCTCCCTGGGTCTCGCCGGCGCGAACCTCGTCCTGCTCGTGCCCCAGGGCTTCGACGCCGTGCGGCTCCTCCTGGGTCTCGTGGGCGTGGGCTGCTTGGCCGCGCTGGCTCGGCTCGAGCTCCGGCACCGCGCCTGGAACAAGCGCCAGATGTCTACCACCGACCGCGAGGAAGCACGCCGATGATCGACAGCATCGAGTTCGGGACGTTCGAGGAGTGGCTGGAGCTGCCGCTCGACCTGCCCCGCGACGTCCTGGCCGACTCGATCTACGAGCGGTTCCGCGACGACCCCAAGCCGAAGAAGGTCAAGCGGCAGGTGGCCCAGGGCCTGTGCGACCTGCGCGACCAGATGGCCGGCGCGACCAACGAGTCCATGGGCGTCTTCGCCGCCTGGGTCCTGCTGCCCTCGGGTGGCCAGCGGCTGACCGTCGAGGCGGCCGCCATGGGCGCGCTCTTCCCGGCTGCTCCAGGCGCCACGGCGGCCGAGTTCGTGGAGTCGTTCATCGCCGGCGCCGCCCTGCACCAGCCGGTGGAGCTCAGCGAGATCGCGACGCCGCTCGGGACGGCGCACCTCCTGCGGGCACGGACGTACAAGGAGGCGCTGCACGGGATCGAGCTCGCCGAGACAGTCACGGTCTTCTGGCTCTTCGACGACGCCGAGCACGCGGTGGCCCTGACCACGCTGCCGATGGACGACCTCGTGCTGGCCTCCGACGTCGCGTCGGCACTCGAGGGCCTGGCCCGCACCGCGCACGACGGCGGGGTGGCGGCATGACCGGCGACCAGCGGACGGTCTCCGTCCCCGGCTCCTACCGTCTCGTCCTGCCGTCCGGCTGGTTCACGCTCGACACGGACCCGAACGTCCGCGAGCGGGACATCACCCGCCTGCTCGACCGACAGTTCCGCGGCACCGCTCGTGACGAGCTCATCCAGCTGCGCATCGAGCTCGACCAGCGGCTGCGCCGCGACGTCGCCCGCGCCGCGGAGCGTGGCGTGACCCAGGTCCACGCTCTCGTCGACCCGCTGGCCGGTCTGCCCATCAGCGCGACCCTCGTCGTCGCCCAGCTCTTCGCTGGGACCGACGGAGCGCTGGACGCCCAGCTGCGCTCCCTGCTGGGCGAGGCGACCGGCGTCGTCGAGAACGACGCCGTCACGGTGGCCGACCTTCCCGCGCTGCGCCGCGTCCGCCGTGCCGAGGAGCCGGTGAGCGACGACGAGGGCGGCCCGGTCGTGTGGCACACCCATGTCGACTATGCCGTGCAGGCCGATCCGGACCGGCTCCTCGTGCTGAGCTTCGTCACGTCGACCGACGAGGTCGCCGAGGCCATGATCCTCGTGTTCGACATGATCGCCGCGACGCTGCACCGCGACGGGGACGGCGCCCTCACGTGGGCGTCGCCGTCGCTCGAGGACCGTCTCGCCGACCAGTCCTAGCCCTCACGCCGATCACCGAGAGCCCCGATGAGCCGCACCGCACTGCCCGACGGATCCGTCCGCTTCGCCCCCGACCGCGGGCACCGCAGCCAGTACCGGCTGCGCCCCCTGGAGGTGGGCCTCACGCTGCTCATCGCCCTCGGTGTCGGGGCGGTCGGCTTCCGCGGGATCGGCTGGGAGCTCGGCCTGCCGATCGCCGCGGTCACGGCGGTCGTCACGCTCGTCGCCGTGCTCGTGTGGCGCCGCACCCTTCCCAGCCAGGTCGACGTGACCGTGTCGGCGGCGGACGTGTTGTACCGCCGCTACGGGCGCACCAGCAGCGTCCGCCGCGGGAACGCTCGCGCCGAGGTCGTCGACCTGCGGTCCTCCGGTATCGGCGGCGGGGTCATCAGCGTCCCCTACCTCGTGCTGTCCGACGACGACGGCGGCTTCCTGCTGAACCTCGGTGCGTGGTCCGAGCAGGACCTCGCCGCGATCGCCGAGTCCGTCCCGGCCGAGCGGCGTGACCTGGCGCCGAAGGAGCTCACGAGCACGCAGCTGCGCGAGAAGCGTCCTGGCGTGCTCCCCTTCTGGATGGCGCGCCCGAACCTCGCCGCGATCGGGTTCGTGATCGTGGCGACGGCAGTCGTGGCCGGCGTGATGGTCGTCTGGGCCGCACTGACGGCCGGCGGCTCGGACGCGACCGACGACCCCGCGGAGGCGAGCGTCCGGTCCGCACCGCGGTCCCAGGAACTCTCCGCGGCCACCAACCGGGAGCAGAACGCCCTGTTCGACGACGCGCAGGACCTCCTCGGCGAGCGCGGCCGCTGGCAGTACACGGCACCCGAGGCCGAGGACTGCGGTCCGGACGGCGGGTGGCAGCGCGTCCTCGTCGCGACGAGCGCGCACACGGCGCGGCTCACGGACGTGGACGAGCTGGACGCGCTGGCCGAGACGTACGACCTGGTCCTGACCGCGCAGACACCGGCGCGCCGGACGTACGCGAACCCCGAGTCGCAGGCGTCGCTCGACGTCAGCGTCTCCGGCGGACGCACCGTCGTGCGATCCGCCAGCTCCTGCGTCCTGCCTCGCTAGCTACCGCGGCGGGGCAAGGGTCGCGACCTGGACGAGGTTGCCGTCGCCCAGGTGCAGCCAGCCGCGACCGACGCTGACCGGCTGGCCCAGCACGTTGCGCGGGACGCGCGTGCCGATGAGGTCGCCGTCGGACAGGCCCTGCGGCGAGAGGAGCAGGCCCTGGCGGGCCTTCTTCATCTCCGGCTGCCAGCCGCTGAGGCCGGCGCCGACGCCCTCGGCGTGGCCGCCGAGCACGACGAACGTGTCGGCCACCTGGCCGCGGGCCACGCGCAGGAAGAAGTCGCCCCCGGCCGCGTCACGCAGGCCCTCGCCGTCGTCGATGAGCACGACGACCGGACCACCGGCACCGGCCACCAGCTCGTCGAACGTCGCCGCCGGCGTCGTCGGGTCCGTGAACACGCCGAGCACGCCGGGCTCGCCCTCGAGGTCGCGCAGGGGGCTCGGCCGCGGGGCCACCGCGACGACCGCGCCACCAGTGGCGAGCACGGAACGGGCCATGCCGACCAGCACCGAGCTGCGACCGGAACGGCCCGGTCCGGCGACGATGAACGCGTTCGTGCGCTCGGTGTCCAGGACGAACGCGGTCAGCTCGTCGCCGCCCACGCCGACGACCAGGTGCGGCGTGGGCGCCCCGGACGGGACGAGGTCGAGCGCCTGGCGCACCTCGATGCGCGGAGGCAGGGCGTCCACGCGGAACGGCGGGACGTCCACCGTGCCGACCCGCTCGGCCGCCTCGGCACCGATGCGGGTCAGGGCCGCCGCCTGCGCCTGGGCGACCGGGTCCTCGGCCAGCAGGTACACCTGCGTCTCGTGGGCGCCGCGGTCGAAGCCGCGACCGGGCGGCACCGAGTCGGGCATGTCCTTGGCCCGCAGGCCCACCAGGCCGTAGTCGTCGCGGTCGGCCAGGCGCAGCGCGAGCTTGTTCTCGGTCATGGCCGAGACGCGCGAGTTGTAGGCCAGCGACCGGTCGCCGGTGATGACCAGGTGCACGCCGAGGCTCGCGCCCTCGCGCAGGATGCGCATGACCACGTCGTTGAGCGCGTCGACGGTGCCGAGCGTGGCGGTGAAGCCCTCCCAGCGGTCGAGCATGACCACCAGGTGGGGCAGCGGGTCGGCGCTGGCCTGGCGCTGCTCGGTGATCTCGCCGAAGCCCTCGGCCGACAGCACCTGCTGGCGCCGGTCGAGCTCCTCCCCCAGCCGGGCGAGCAGGCGCGCCGCGCGCTGGCCCTCGCTGCGGCTGACGACGGTGCCGGTGTGCGGCAGCGAGGTCAGCACGTTGAGCGCGCCGTTGCCGCAGTCGATGCCGTACAGGTGGACGTCGACGGGTCGGCCAGCCGGGCCACGGACGCGGCGATCGTGCGCAGCAGCTGCGAGCGTCCCGAGCCGGCCGAGCCGATGACCAGGAAGTGCCCGTCGCGCACGAGGTCGAGGTCGGCCACGACCTGGCGCTGCTCCTCGGGCAGGTCGCGACGCGCGTACGGGAACGCCGGGACCCGTCCGCGCTGCGCCTCGCCCTGGACGTCCTGCGACCACTGCAGGCTCAGCGGGATGGGCGGCAGCCACGGGCTGCGCTGGGCCGGCACGGCGTCCTCGCGCGCGGCGTCGACGATGGCCGAGACGAGCTCGGACAGGTCGGTGCCGGCCACCTCGGTCTCCTTGCGCGCGGGGCCTGCGGGGCCGAGTAGCCCAGCGAGCGCCACGACGTGCGGCTCACGAACGGCGGCGGGACGTCGACGGCGACCGCACCGGGACGGCGTCCGCCGACACGACCGGACTGGAACGCCTGGAGCGCGCCGGCACCCAGGCGGGCGTAGGCCCGGCCCGGCGTCGACTTGGCGATGTGCGAGGCGTCCGGCACGTCGAGGACGTCGGTGCTGTCGGCGGCGTCGGCGACGCGCAGCGCGATGCGCATGTTGGTGTTGGCGCGGATCTCGGCCGACACGACGCCGCTCGGGCGCTGCGTGGCCAGGAGCAGGTGGATGCCGAGGCTGCGGCCGAGCTGGGCGATGCTGACCAGCCCGGAGACGAAGTCCGGCAGGTCCTTGCTCAGCTGCGCGAACTCGTCGATGACCAGCAGCAGGCGCGGCAGCGGCGGGCGGTGCGGCTCCTTGGCCTGCAGCGCCTGGTAGTCCTCGATGTCCTTCGTGCCGGCCTCGGCCAGGAAGTGCTCACGGTACTTCAGCTCGGCCTTGAGCGACTCCAGCGCCCGGACGACCAGGTGCGGGTCGAGGTCGTTGACCTTGCCGACGGTGTGCGGCAGCTTCACGCAGTCCTTGAACGCGCTGTCGCCCTTGTAGTCGACCAGGACGAAGTTGATCGCGTCCGGACGGTTGGCCACGGCGAGCGACGCGATCATCGTCTGCAGCAGCTCGGTCTTGCCCGAGCCGGTCATGCCGGCGATGAGGCCGTGCGGGCCGTCGGTGCGCAGGTCGAGCGAGAACGGACCGTCGAGGCCGACGCCCAGCACCATCTCGGTGCTGCTGGGCTGCACGATCCAGCTCGAGCGGATCTTCTCTGGCGTCGGCGGGTCGATGCCCAGGACGTCCAGCAGCCGGGCGCTGTCGGGCAGCGTCTCGGCGCCCTCGGCCCCGCCGGCGTCGCGCAGGCTCGACAGCGACCGGGCGACGTCGTCGGCCCAGCGCGCGGTGACGCCGTCCAGGAGCAGGTCGGGGACGGCCGGGTGGTTGCTGCGGCGCAGGGCGGCGCGGTGGTGGTCGACCGGGTCGACCTGCAGCGTGGCGTCGCAGCGCTCGGGCAGGGAGCGCTGGTGGTCGTCGACGCACAGGGCGTACACGCCGACCGACGGACCGTCCTCGAGCACCGCCTGCAGGCCGGGCAGCGAGCGCAGGCCGCGGTAGCCGTGCAGCACGACGACGTGGGCGGGGAAGCTCTCGGCCGTCACGCGCTGGTTGCCGGCGGCGTCCTTGCGCGCCTTGATGGTCGCGGTGAGCCAGGCGACCTGGCTGGCCAGGGTCTCGGCGTCGTTGCCGACCATGGCGAACGGGCCCTCGGGGTCGTCCGGACGCGCATGCGGCAGCCAGGCGAGCCAGGACCACTCGTCGCCGCCGCGCGACGTCAGGAACGACAGCGAGAGGTCGCGGGGCGCGTGGTAGGCGGTGAGCTGGGTGATCGCCCAGCGCAGGGACGCGTCGGCGAGCTCGTCGGGACCGGCGATGCCCACGACGCCGGACTCGACGATCGAGAAGCCCACCGGGACGGCGTGGAGCACCGGCAGCGTCTCGGGCACCTCGCCGGAGATGGAGATGGTGGTCGGCTGGTCGGCGGTGCCGAGGCGCAGACCAGGAAGTCGTCGTCGTGGCGGCGCCGCTCCCACAGCCGGGTGCCGGGCAGGACACCGGTCACGTACGTCTCCGCGGCGTCGGGCATCTCCGAGCGCAGCCGGGCCTGCTCGGCCGTGGTGTGCTCCTCGAGCCGGGTCTGGGCCCGCTCGAGCTTCTCGTGGTACTCGGCCAGCTTCTCCTTGTAGTTCTTCGCGCCGCCGCGCCGCTCGGAGAAGTAGTTGGCCCCCAGCATCACCGGCGACATGAGGCAGAACACCAGGAAGTACAGGCTGCCGGTGATCAGCACCATGACGATGCCCAGCACCATCGGGGCGAGCGCGGCGATGATCGGGAACCCTCGGCGGCTCGGCTCCTGCGGCGCCTTGGGCACCTCGACGGACGGCGTCAGGTGGTACGGCTTGATCCGCGGCGGACGCAGGAACGAGCGCCAGCCCGGCTCGGCGTCCTCCACGACGGTCTCGTCGTGGCGCGCGGGACGCACCATGACCGCCGAGTCGCCGATCTCGAGCAGCGTGCCGATCGGCCAGGGGGTCTCCTCGTGCGGGTCCAGGCGGACGCCCTCGAGGTACGTGCCGTTCGTGGAGTCCAGGTCGGTGACCGTGACCGCCTCGGCCGTCACCGTGACGCGGGTGTGCCGGCGCGACAGCGACCGGTCGTCCCACGCGACGGAGCCGCCGCGGCCGAGCTCGTGCGTGCCCTGCGGCAGCGCGACGACCAGACCGGCGTGCAGGCCGCTCACGACGTGCAGCTGCAGGCCGCTGGTGGGCAGCTCGGGCGCGGCCGTGTCGACCCCGAACCCGATCCGTGCCCCGTGCTGCAGGCCGGCCCTGGCCGCGGTGACCACGGCACCGGGCTCGTCGTCGGCGACGGCGAGGCTCCACGGCTCGCGGGCCCCCACCTCCTGGGCGAGCGCGCGCTCGATCTCCTGGGCCGGGGTGGCGTCGTCGCAGTCGATCAGGACGTCGGTGTCGCCCGAGGGCTGGGCCAGCGTGACGGCGATCCGCAAGGGACGTCTCCTATCCGTTCGGTCCCACCACGAGGAGGGTGTTGCTCTCGACGTCGTCGAAGTTGCCGACGCGTCCGGTCAGCGTGCAGCCCTGGACCTGGCCGCGCACGACGACGTCGCCGCCCTCGACGGCGACGACGGCTCCGTCGCAGCTGGCCGAGGGGGTGAACGTCGGCGCCTGCGTGCCCGCGAACGACGTCAGCAGCGACGACGGACGTCCGCCCGCGCTGCTGTCGTACAGCGGCTGCAGCTCGTCGGGCTTGCCGTCGGGCCAGATCGGGTAGAGGCGCACGCGCACGGCGTCGTCGCGGCCGAGCGTGAGCGTGCTCGGAACCTGCAGGGCCACGCCGGTGAGTCGCTGCAGGGGGTAGGACGCGACGCCGGTGACCTTGGGGTCGGTGACCGCCTCGCGGGTGACCTCCTGCTGGCGGTCGAGCCACTGCTGCAGCGTCTGCTCGGGGTCGTCGCCGAGCGCGAGGTCGGAGACCTGCGCCTCGACCTGCACGCTGTCGCCGGCGGCCAGCGAGAGCGGCACGGAGAACCCGCCGCACTCGGGCAGGACGCCGGTGGTGCGACCGAGGTTGCGCTCGACGGCGCCGCCGAAGGCGACGGTCGGGCACTCGCCGCCGGCCTTCACCGGCGGGACGACGACGAGCACGTCGCCCTGCAGCGGCGTGCGTCCGGCCGAGTAGGTGAACGTGAGCGAGGTCGTGCCGGCGTCGCCGTCGTGCTGGGCGGCGGCCTCGACGGCCAGGCCGGTCGGGTACACGTCCTCCTCGGTCGCGCCTCGACGGTGCCGGTGGCCGCGCCACCGCCGCCTCCGCCCCCGAGGACCTTGGTCACGAGCAGCACGACGAGCGCGACGAGGACCGCAGCACCCACGACGCCGCCGACCCACCACCAGACGGTGCGGCGCGCTCGACCTCGGGGGTCGG
>NZ_JBNFNZ010000032.1:0-11903 GCF_057364525.1 Aeromicrobium sp. PFPM2_SD2 | reverse complement strand
GGCCGCCGCCCGGCCGTGCGTCGTCCTGGCCGGCCAGGTCAGCGGTCGGGGCGGCGCGAGATGCGTGCCATGGGGGTCGAGTCCGCGTACGCGCTGGTCGACCTCGTGGGGGAGCAGGTCGCCTTCTCCCACCCGTACGACGCGCTCGTCCGCCTGGCAGAGCGGGTCGCCAGGACCTGGACGCGCTGAGCCCCCTGGCCGGCCCCGGTTAGGATGGAATGAAAGCGTCGCCGGCGCGGTTGTCGACGACGTGACCTCGAGCCTCGAGGCCTCACGCAAGCCAACGCAGGGAGACGACATGACGACGGACAGCACCGCCACCCCGGTGGAGATCCAGTCCCAGAAGCCCATCGACGGCGTGCAGCTCAGCGACGGAGCGGCGGCCAAGGTCAAGAGCCTCCTGGAGCAGGAGGGCCGTGACGACCTCGCGCTGCGCATCGCGGTGCAGCCCGGCGGCTGCTCGGGCCTGCGCTACCAGCTCTTCTTCGACGAGCGCACGCTCGACGGCGACGAGATCCGCGACTTCGACGGCGTCAACGTCGTCGTCGACCGCATGAGCCTGCCGTACCTGCACGGCGCCACGATCGACTTCGTCGACACGATCGAGAAGCAGGGCTTCACGATCGACAACCCGAACGCCACGGGCTCGTGCGCGTGCGGCGACAGCTTCCACTGAGCCGCCCCACGCGGCGCGCGTAGCACGCCACCACCGGACGATCCCCTCGGCCGCCCACCTGAGCGCCGGGGGGATCGTCTAGTCTGTGTCGGTGCGCATCGCGGTAGCCGGATCGGTCGCGACCGATCACCTGATGACCTTCGGCGGCAAGTTCGCCGACTCCCTCGTCCCCGACCAGCTCGACAAGATCGCCCTGTCGTTCCTGGTCCAGGACCTCGACATCCGCCGGGGCGGGTGCGGGGCCAACATCGCCTTCGGCCTGGCCCAGCTGGGCCACGCGCCGCGGCTGGTGGCCGCCGTGGGCCGCGACTTCGACGAGTCGGGCTACCTCGGCTGGCTGCAGGACGCCGGCGTCGACTGCGACGCCCTCTACGTCTCCGAGCAGCACACGGCCCGCTGCACCATCACCACGGACGAGTCCCAGGCGCAGATCGTCACCTTCTACGCCGGCGCCATGTCGGACGCGCGCCACATCGACGTCGCCGCCCTGCACGCCGTCGACCCGATCGAGCTGCTGCTCGTCGGCCCGGACGACCCGGACGGCATGGTCCGCCACACCGACACCGCCCGCGAGCTCGGCATCCCGTTCGCCGCGGACCCCTCGCAGCAGCTGGCCTGGGCCGACGGCGACCTCATCCGCCGCCTCGTCGACGGCGCCGCGTACCTGTTCAGCAACGAGTACGAGGACGCCCTCATCCAGCAGAAGACCGGCTGGAGCTCCGACGACGTGCAGGCGCACGTCGGCACCCGCGTGGTCACCCGCGGCAAGGACGGCGTCACCGTCGTGGCCGCCGACGGCGAGGTCGTCGAGGTCAAGGCCATCCCCGGCGTCACCGCCGTCGACCCCACGGGCGTCGGCGACAGCTTCCGCGCCGGGTTCCTGGCCGGCGTCGCCGCGGACCTCTCGCTCGAGCGCAGCGCTCAGGTCGGCTGCACGATCGCCGCCGGCGTCGTGGAGACCAAGGGCACGCAGGAGTACCGCGTGACCCGCGAGGCATTCCTGGGACGCGTGCAGCTCGCCTACGGCGACGCGGCGGCCGACGAGATCGGCGCCGCGCTCCGCCTGCCCTGAGCCCTCCGCGCCCCTCCCGGGTCGGCCGACACAGCCCGACCCGCACCGCAGGGGCCCCGACACCCTGGAGTAGGGTGCTGTTGTCGTCAGCTGTGTCTTGAACAGTCAGAAAGGCGCCACGTGGTTCGCATGAAATGGGCGGTACTCGCCCTCGGAATGGCGGTGCTCGCCGGGTGCTCCCCGCGCGACGAGTCCGACTTGAAGCGCCTGGCGCTGCCGATCGCCGGAAGCGACCGTTCCGACGCGATGTGGAACGTCTGGCTCGGCGCCTGGATCGCCGCCGGCGTCATCGCCGTGATCGTCCTGTTCCTGATCCTGTACCCGACGATCGCCCACCGTCGCCGTCACCCCGACGAGGTGCCGCCGCAGGTGCGCTACAACCTGCCGATCGAGGCGCTCTACACGATCGCGCCGGTCATCATCGTGGCGGTGTTCTTCTACCACACGGTCACCGCGCAGAACGAGATGATCAAGGACGTCGAGAACCCCGACCACACGGTCACGGTCGTCGGCTCCAAGTGGCAGTGGTCGTTCAACTACACCGACGAGCAGGCCGTCTCCGACGACGTGTTCGACCTCGGCACCCCGGAGGACCCGGCCGAGCTGTGGCTCCCGGTCGACGAGTCGGTCCGGTTCGAGCTGCTGTCGCCGGACGTCATCCACTCCTTCTGGGTGCCGGAGTTCTACTTCAAGATGGACGTCGTCCCCGGACGCGAGAACTCCTTCGACCTGACGCCCACCCGTGAGGGCACCTTCACCGGACGCTGCGCCGAGCTGTGCGGCGTCTACCACACGCGCATGATCTTCAAGGTCCACGTCGTCTCCCGCGCCGAGTACGACGCTCACCTCCGCGAGCTGGAGCAGGCGGGTGCCGTCGGCGCCCCCGAGGGTCAGAAGTACGCCGCGGAGATCGCGGGTCTGAGCGACGACGATGCACAGGACGGAGCTGGCAACTGATGGCAACCACCGCAGCCTTCGACGCAGGCGAGACGCGGACCGCCGCGCGCTCGGAGTCGTTCGGCCGCAAGGCCGTGCGGATCATGACGACGACCGATCACAAGCTGATCGGCAACATGTACATGATCACGTCGTTCATCTTCTTCATCATCGGTGGCATCCTCGCCCTGCTGATCCGCGCGAACCTGGCCCAGCCCGGCTCGAAGCTGCTCAGCGACGAGACGTACAACCAGATGTTCACGATGCACGGCACGATCATGCTGCTGATGTTCGCGACGCCGCTGTTCTTCGGCTTCGCCAACGCGATCATGCCGCTGCAGATCGGTGCACCGGACGTCGCGTTCCCGCGCCTCAACATGTTCAGCTACTGGATGTACCTGTTCGGCTCGACGATCGTCGTCTCCGGCTTCTTCGTGCCCGGCGGCGCCGCCAGCTTCGGCTGGTTCGCCTACGCCCCGCTCAGCGACGGCGTGAACAGCCCCGGCGTCGGCGGTGACCTGTGGGTCATGGGCCTGTACATGTCGGGCCTGGGCACCATCCTCGGCGCGGTCAACTTCGTCACGACGATCTTCACCATGCGCGTGCCCGGCATGACGATGTTCCGCATGCCGATCTTCACCTGGAACGTCCTGGTCACCAGCCTCCTGGTGCTCATCGCGTTCCCGATCTTCGGAGCCGCGCTGCTGGCGCTGGGGGCGGACCGCATGTTGGGGGCGAACGTCTTCGACGCCGCGACAGGTGGGCCGATCCTGTGGCAGCACCTGTTCTGGTTCTTCGGCCACCCCGAGGTGTACATCATCGCCCTGCCGTTCTTCGGCATCGCGAGCGAGATCCTGCCGGTCTTCAGCCGCAAGCCGATCTTCGGCTACGTCGGCCTGGTCGGCGCGACGCTGGCCATCGCCGCCCTGTCGGTCGCCGTGTGGGCCCACCACATGTTCGTCACCGGCGCGGTCGACCTGGCGTTCTTCTCCTTCATGACGTTCCTCATCGCCGTCCCGACGGGCGTGAAGTTCTTCAACTGGATCGGCACCATGTGGGGTGGCTCCGTCTCCATGGACACCCCGATCCTGTTCACGCTCGGCTTCATGGTGACCTTCCTCCTGGGCGGCCTGACCGGCGTCATCCTGGCGTCGCCGACGCTGGACTTCCAGCTCTCCGACACCTACTTCGTGGTCGCGCACTTCCACTACGTGGTCTTCGGCACCGTCGTGTTCGCGATGTTCGCCGGCTTCTACTACTGGTGGCCGAAGTGGACCGGCAAGATGCTGGACGAGAAGCTGGGCAAGATCCACTTCTGGCTGCTGTTCATCGGCTTCCACCTGACGTTCCTGGTGCAGCACTGGCTGGGCGTCGAGGGCATGCCGCGTCGCTACGCGGACTACTCGCCGCTGGACGGCTTCACGACGCTCAACGAGATCTCCTCGGTCGGCGCGTTCCTGCTCGGCGCCTCGACGCTGCCCTTCCTGTACAACGTCTGGAAGACGCGCAACGCCCCCATGGTCGGCCTGGACGACCCGTGGGGCTGGGGCCGCTCGCTGGAGTGGGCGACGAGCTCGCCGCCGCCGCGCCACAACTTCGTGTCGCTGCCGCGCATCCGCTCGGAGAGCCCCGCGTTCGACCTGCACCACCCCGACGTGGCCGCCCTTGAGCTGGCGCACAACCCCGGCGAGACCTCGACCATCGCGGACGCCCCGGACGTCGAGGGACGCTCCGAGGCCATCGACCCCGGAAAGGACGGTCGCTGAGCACATGAAGACCGAGGCATGGATCTTCGCCAGCTGTGGCATCTTCTTCCTGCTGATCGCCCCGATCTACTGGTTCCTGACCCAGGAGGTCACCGGCACCACCGCGCTGGTGATGACGTTCTTCCTGTGCGCGCTCGTCGTGTTCTACCTGAGCGTCGTCGCCAAGCAGATCCCGGCGCGTCCTGAGGACCGCCAGGACGGAGAGATCGCGGAAGGGGCCGGCGAGCTCGGCTTCTTCCCGCCGTTCAGCTGGTGGCCGCTGTACGCCGCGCTGGCGTTCAGCACCTGCATGCTGGGCATCATCTTCGGGTGGTGGCTGTTCATCATCGGTGCCGGCTTCGGTGCCGTGGTCGTGTGTGGCTGGGTCTTCGAGTACTACCGAGGCGTCCACGCCCACTGAGCCGTCCGGCTCGTCGACAGGTCCCTTCCCCGTCCGCGGGGGAGGGACCTGTCGCGTCCGCGGCCGTGGCTGCCGGCCACGGCTGGGGTCGCTTCGTACACTGACGCGGTGAGAGTCTCGTCCACGTCCCGCCTGGCCGCCGTCGCGGTGGTCGCCCTGCTCCTGACGTCCGCGTGCCAGCCGTTCGGCGGCGACGACGCGGACGAGCGTCCCGGCGCGTCCTCAAGCGCTGCGGCCGGCTCGTCGGACGTCGAGGGGCCCGCGGTCACCGCGTCGGTCGACGACGGTGCCACCGAGGTCCCGGTCGACACCGTCGTCACCGCCGCGGCGGAGGGCGGCACGGTCGAGAGCGTCCGGCTCAGCGCCACGGTCGACGGGCAGCGCGTCGACGTGCCCGGCACGGTCTCCGACGGGCACTGGCAGGCCGACGCGCTCCTGGAGCCCGGCACCCGCTACCGGCTGCGCACCGTGGCCACGTCGCCCGACGGCGGACGCACCACGGAGGCCCGCAGCTTCACCACGCAGGCGCTGACGCTGGAGCAGCAGACGTACCCGTCGGTCGCGCCGCTGGACGGCGAGACGGTCGGCGTCGGCATGCCCGTCGTGGTCACGTTCGACCTGCCGGTCAAGGACCGCGCGGCCTTCGAGCGGCACATGACGGTGAGCGTCGACGGCCAGGACGTCCCGGGTTCGTGGCACTGGTACAGCGACACCACCGTCCACTACCGGCCCAAGGCGTACTGGCCGGCCCGCTCGACCATCAAGGTCGTGCTGGACGTCAACGGCTTCCCCACGGGCAACGGCACGTACGGGCAGGACTCGCGCACCATCACGTTCCGCACCGGTGCCGCCGTGATCAGCCGCGTCGACGTGCAGCGGCACCGGCTGAGCTACTACGTCGACGGCCGCAAGGTCCGGACGTTCGACGTCACCACCGGCGACGACCGGCACCGCACGCGGCAGGGCACCAAGGTGATCATGGAGAAGTTCTCATCGATCGACATGGACGCCGCCACCACGGGCGTCGACTCGGCCGACCCCGACTACTACAACATCAAGGGCGTGCGCTGGGCGATGCGCCTGACCAACTCGGGGGAGTTCATCCACGCCGCCCCGTGGTCGGTCGGCTCCCAGGGCCGCGACAACGTCAGCCACGGCTGCACCGGCATGAGCATGGCCGACAGCCGCTGGCTGTACGCGCACAGCCGCCGCGGCGACGTCGTGCAGTACGTCAACAGCCCGCGCCGGCTCGAGCCGCAGAACGGCTGGACGGACTGGATCGTCGACTGGGCGACCTGGCAGGAGGGCTCGGCCCTGTAGGCGGCGTGTCCTCGCCTCGGGCTCCGGGGCGACCGGCCGCTTAGGGGATGTGCTCGGGCTCCGGCGGCTGGCTCATGAGCCCACCTGTGCCCATCAGCATCAGCCCGACGATCACGACGAGCCCTCCGCCGATGTCGGTGGGGGCGGGCTCGGTGAGCGCCGCGCACGCCGCCAGGACCGCGTAGCCCAGGGTCGCCAGGACGGTGGCGATCCGGTTGGCCCGGTCGGCGCGCTCGCGGACCTGCAGCAGGCACGCCAGGGGGACCCCTACGCCCGCGACGATCCAGGCCGCTCCCAGGACCTGTGCGGGGCCGGAGAGCCCGACCCCGTCCAGCAGGGCACGGCCCAGGAGAAGCACCCCCAGCACGGCGAGCGAGGCCCGGGCGAGGTTCGGCTGCTCTCGAGCGGAACGCGGGACCGGCATGCGCCCCACGCTACCGGGGCCGCGTCCCCGCGGGACCGGAACGAGGACATGGACGGGGGAGGGGCGGAGCTGCCCGACACCCGCCCGCAACGCGAAGGGCCCCGCTCACCGTGAGGTGAGCGGGGCCCTTGCCGCGACCAGGGCTCAGTGGTCCTTCGGGACGCCGGTCTCGGAGACGCCGGCGAACTGGTCGCCGCGCTCGAGCGGGTGGCCCTGGTGGTGGGCGAAGTGCTCCAGCGCGTGCTCCACGTCGTGCGTGGTCGGCTTGTCGTAGGCACCGCTGTAGTACCAGCGACGCACCTTGTCGCGGCGCTTCGCCTTGCGGCGGGCCTTGCCGGTGAGCTCGACACCGTTCTCGTCCACCAGCGGCGTCTCGGTCAGCTCGGGGAGACGGTCGTGGTTGGTGATCGCGTACTGACGCTCGACCTCCAGCGGGGCGTGACGCTCGCTGTAGGTGCCGTCGGCCGTGCGCTCCAGGACGCCGGTCTCGAAGCCGTGCAGGACGCGCTCGGCGTCCGCACGCTGCAGGCTGACGCAGATGCGCTTGGTGATGATGTACGCCAGGACGGGGAACACGAAGAACCCGATGCGGAACACCCAGGTGATCGCGAAGATGTCCAGGTGGAACTGCGTCGCGATGATGTCGTTGCCGCCCGCGGCCCACAGGACGCCGTACGCGGTGATGCCGGCCGCGCCGAGGGCGGTGCGGGTCGGCGCGTTGCGCGGACGGACGAGCAAGTGGTGCTCACGGTCGTCGCCGGTGATCCAGCGCTCGACGAACGGCCAGGCGGCCAGGATCACGAACAGCGACGTCAGGCCACCGACGGCGGGGATGAAGACGTTCCAGCTCCACGTGTAGTTGAGGACGTTCCACTCCCAGTTGGGCATGATGCGCACCGCGCCCTCGGCGAAGCCCATGTACCAGTCCGGCTGCGAGCCGGCGGTGACCTCGGAGGGGTTGTACGGGCCGTACGCCCAGATCGGGTTGATCTGGATGATGGCGCTCATGAAGGCGGTGAAGCCGAACACGATGAAGAAGAAGCCACCGGCCTTGGCGGCGTACACCGGCAGCACCGGGTAGCCGACGACGTTCTCGTTCGTGCGGCCGGCGCCGGGCCACTGCGTGTGCTTGTGGTAGACGAGCAGCAGCATGTGGGCGGCGATGAGGCCCAGGATCAGCGCGGGGATCAGCAGGATGTGCGCCATGTACAGGCGCGGGATGATCACGTTGCCGGGGAACTCGCCGCCGAACAGGAAGAACTCGATGTACGAGCCGACGATCGGGATCGAGCGGATCAGGCCGTCGACGAAGCGCAGGCCGGTGCCGGACAGCAGGTCGTCGGGCAGCGAGTAGCCGGCGAAGCCCTCGACCAGGCCCAGGCCCAGCAGGCCGACGCCGATGAGCCAGTTGACCTCGCGCGGCTTGCGGTACGCACCCGTGAAGAACACGCGGAGCATGTGGGCCATCATCGCGGCGATGAACAGGTTCGCGGCCCAGTGGTGGATCTGGCGGACCAGCAGGCCGCCGCGGATCTCGAAGGAGATGTCCAGCGTCGAGGCGTAGGCCTGCGACATCTCGATGCCCTGCAGCGGCGCGTACGCGCCGTGGTAGTGCATCTCGGCCATGCTCGGCTGGAACCACAGCGTCAGGAACGTGCCGCTGAGCAGCAGCACGATGAAGCTGTAGAGCGCGATCTCACCGAGGAGGAAGGACCAGTGGTCGGGGAACACCTTGCGGATGAGTCCCTTGCTCAGGGACGCACCGCCGACGCGCTCGTCGATCCACTTGACGGGGCCGGCCGCCTTCTTGGCGAAGCCGGTGTCCTCGACGCGAGGAGTGCTGTCCTCAACGCTCATGCCTGATCACCCTTGTCGAGCTTCTTCTGGTCGCGGTGCAGCTCGGGGTAGCTGGGGGCGACGACGTCGGGGAAGTCGCTCGTGGCGATCAGGTATCCCTCGTCGTCGACCGCGAGCGGGAGCTGCGGCAGCGGACGGTGTGCGGGGCCGAAGATGACCTTGCCGTTGTCGGCCAGGTCGAACGTCGACTGGTGGCAGGGGCACAGCAGGTGGTGCGTCTGCTGCTCCCACAGGGAGATCGGGCACCCGACGTGGGTGCAGATCTTGGAGTAGCACAGGATGCCGTCGACGCCCCAGTTCTCCTTGCCCTTGT
Source organism: Aeromicrobium sp. PFPM2_SD2 (assembly GCF_057364525.1). Lineage (NCBI taxonomy): Bacteria > Bacillati > Actinomycetota > Actinomycetes > Propionibacteriales > Nocardioidaceae > Aeromicrobium > Aeromicrobium sp. PFPM2_SD2. The sequence continues at coordinate 3,139 of NZ_JBNFNZ010000032.1, read as the reverse complement.
CGGGCGAGATGTCCTCGGGACGCATGCGCACGACGATGACGGCGGCCTTGCTCTTGGCCTGGAGGAGCTCGGTGCCCTCGAAGACCCGCTCGCCCTCCTCGTCGGTCTCGTAGAAGACCGCGGGCTCGGCGTTGATCAGCTGTCCGACCTCGACGTCGGACGGACGGATGGGGGCGCCGGAGACGTCGTTGACGACCCGCATGCCCTTCTTCCAGACCGTCTTCCACTGGCTGTGGGGGAGCGGTCCGAGGTCGCGCAGGACGACGATCGCCGGCAGGCCGAGCGCGGCCATGGCGCCGAGCATGCTGCGGCGGATGAGCGGGCGACGGCCGAAGCCGGACTCACGGTTGGCGGCGTTGACCGACTCCATGAACGCGGCGCGGTCCTCGGTCGACGAGGCGACCGGGTGACGCATCTCGACGGCCTCGTGGTCGTCCATGAGCTTCTTGGCCCACTGGACGGCGCCGACGCCGATGAACAGCAGGGCCAGGCCGACCGTGGTGCCGAGCGCGAAGTTCAGCGCCGACCAGCCGAGGAACGTGGCGTCCTTGTCGATCGTGAAGTACGCGACGCAGAAGCCGAGCGAGAGCACGATGGCCAGCAGGAACAGCGTGCTGACCTGGCGCTCGGCGCGCTTGGCCTGCGCGGGGTCGACGTCCGTCGGCCGCGGCTGGTGCGCCGGGAGGCCGGGGTTGTCGATCGGCTCCTGGGCGGGAACCGGGGTGTGCACGTCGTGACTCATGCGCCTGCCTTCTTCTTGCTGCGTGCGCCGTGCGCGCCGATCCAGATCGCGAAGCCGATGAGACCGCCGATGCCGACGATCCAGACGATCATGCCGTCGACCACGGGGCCGAGGCCGCCGCCGCCGAGGCCGCCGTAGTTGGGCTGGTCCTGGACGGTCTTCACGTACGCGATGATGTTGCGCTTGTCCTCGGGGGTGAGGACGTCGTCGGAGAACACGGGCATCTGCTGCGGCCCGGTGACCATGGCCTCGTACAGGTGCGTGGGGGTGACGCCCTCCAGCGAGGGGGCGTAGCGACCGCTGGGCAGCGCGCCACCGGCACCGACCGAGTTGTGGCACGCGGTGCAGTTGGTGCGGAAGAACTCGCCGCCCTCGGCGATGTCCTCGGCCGACGCCGACTGCCAGTCGACGGTCTCGTCGGAGGGGATCTCCGGGCCGGCGCCCAGGCTGGCGACGTAGGCGGCCAGCTGCTCGATCTCCTCGCCGTCGTAGACCGGCTCCTTGCGCGGGGCCTGCGGCGCGAGCTGGGCCATCGGCATGCGGCCGGTGCCGACCTGGAAGTCGACGGCGGCGGCGCCGACGCCCACCAGGGACGGGCCGTAGTTGTTGCCCTCCTTGGTGGTGATGCCCTCACCGTTCTCGCCGTGGCAGCTCGCGCAGCCGACGAGGAAGAGCTCGCGGCCGGCCTCGACCGTCCGCGAGTCGTCAGCGGCCGCGGTGGCGCTCGAGCCGGGCTGGAACGCCGAGTACGTGATGCCGGTGACCAGGAGACCCAGGACCAGGACGAGCGCCCCGGCCAGGGGGTGCCGCCGTCGGGTCGACAGTTTCCGCACGAAGATCCTCATTCCTCACAGGTGCGTCCAGGCTACAGCGCCCGGGCGAAGTCTTTGGTTGGCGCGAAGGGGCTCAGACGATGAGGTAGACCGCGGCGAACAGCGCGATCCAGACCACGTCGACGAAGTGCCAGTAGTAGGAGACGACGATCGCCGAGATCGCCTGCTCGTGCGTGAAGCGACGGGCCATGAACGTACGGCCGATGACGAGCAGGAAGGCGAGCAGACCGCCGATGACGTGGAGGCCGTGGAACCCGGTGGCGAGGTAGAACAGGCTGCCCCACGCGGAGCTCTGGATGGTGATGCCCTCGTGGACGAGCTCGGCGTACTCGGTGGCCTGGCCGGCGATGAAGATCGCGCCCATGACGTAGGTGAGGACGAACCACTCGCGCATGCCCCAGGCGCCGATCTGCAGCAGGCCGCCGGTGCGTCCGGCGCGGCCGCGCTCGGCGGCGAAGACGCCGAACTGGCAGGTCACCGAGGACAGCACCAGGATCGTCGTGTTCGCGCGCGAAGGGGATGTTCAGGTGCGAGTGCTGCTCGGACCACAGGTCCGGCACGACGTTGCGCGTCGTGAACCACGCCGCGAAGAGGGCCGCGAAGAACATGAGCTCGCTGGCCAGCCACACGATCGTGCCGACAGCCACCGCCGAGGGGCGGCCTTCGGTGCCGTGGAGCCGGGACGCTGGGATCGCTGAGGTAGTCGCCACCCCCTCATTATGTACGATCGCTTCGTGAGCGAACGCGACCCCCTGCGTGTGTTGGTCTACAGCGACGACCTCACCGTGCGGGCCCAGGTGATTTCAGCCCTCGGCCCCCGTCCGCACCCCGACCTGCCGCCCTTCGACTTCGTCGAGGTGGCCACCGAGCCGGTCGTCTTCCAGCGTCTCGACGAGGGCGGCATCGACCTCGTCGTGCTGGACGGCGAGGCCGTCCCGGCCGGCGGCATGGGCATCGCCCGGCAGATGAAGGACGAGGTGTTCGGGGCCCCGCCCGTGGTGCTGCTGACCGGACGTCCGCAGGACGCCTGGCTCGCCACGTGGTCGCGCGCCGAGGCGGTCGTGCCGCAGCCGCTGGACCCGGTCCGGCTGGCCGACGCGGTCGTCGAGGTGGCCCGCGGGCTCCTCGCCCGCCGCTGAGCGGCAGACTGTCCGCCATGAACGTCCCCACCTGGCCGCACGTCCTGTCCTCGCTCGTCGCCGGTCGCGACCTGACGACGGCGGAGGCGACCTGGGTGATGGAGGAGATCCTCGGCGGCAACGCCACGCCCGCGCAGATCGCCGGCTTCGCCGTCGCGGTCCGGGCCAAGGGCGAGACCCAGGCCGAGGTGCAGGGCCTGGTCGACGCGATGTACGCCCACGCGGTGCCGCTGAGCGTGCCCGGCCGGGTCGTCGACATCGTCGGCACGGGCGGCGACATGGCCAAGACGGTCAACATCTCCACGACGGCGGCGATCGTCATCGCCGGCGCCGGCGTCCCCGTCGTCAAGCACGGCGGCCGGGCCTCGTCGAGCGCCAGCGGCTCCGCGGACGTGCTCGAGCGCCTCGGCGTGCGGCTCGACATC